>JAZUEL010000020.1:0-5743 GCA_045640125.1 Oscillospiraceae bacterium | reverse complement strand
ATTCATCGGTGTCGGCGAGGGCATCAACGACCTGCTCGGCTTCGATGCGCACGCCTTTGCGGAGGAGCTGCTGACATGACCTTTGTGCTCGCATCCAACAATATGGGCAAGCTCCGCGAGTTCCACGAAATCCTTGAGCCGCTCGATATCGGCATTGTGCCGCAGAGCATGGTCGGGGCGCTTTTCGAGGTGAACGAGACAGGCGAGAGCTTCGCGGAAAACGCCTTTTTGAAGGCCTCGGCGGTCGTGTCCTTTTCGTCCTTTCCCGTGGTGGCGGACGACAGCGGTCTCTGCGTGACCGCGCTGGACGGCGCGCCCGGGCTGCATTCGGCGCGCTTTGGCGGCGGCAAGGACTGGACGGACGAGCAGAAGTATCTCTACCTGCTCGATTGCATGAAGGATGCCGCCGATCGCTCCGCGAAATTTGTCTGCTCCATCTGCTGCATTCTCCCCGGCGGACGTGTCATCCGCGCCGAGGGCGAGTGCTGCGGGCGGATCTTGGAAAGCCCCCGCGGGGAGGGCGGCTTCGGCTACGATCCGGTGTTCGCGCCGGACGGCTATGACGAGTCCTTTGCCGAGCTGGGGCAGGACATCAAAAATCAAATCTCCCACCGCGCCAAGGCGCTGGCGGCATTCAGAGAGGAATTGGAGAAGCTATGCTGACCGGAAAACAAAGAGCCTATCTTCGTTCGCTGGCTCAAAAAGAAGAAGCCATCGTCTACGTCGGAAAAGCCGGTGTCACGGAGGCGATCGTGACGGACGCGCATAACGCACTCGCGGCGCGGGAGCTCGTCAAGGGCAAGGTGCTGGAAACCAGCCCCGTGACGGCGGCGGAGGCGCAGGCGGCTCTGTGCGAAGCCTGCGAATGCGACGGCGTACAGGTGATCGGCAAGGTGTTTTCGATCTATAAGAAAAACGCCAAAGCCCCGAAGATCGTTTTGCCGAAATGACGGTCGCGATCTACGGTGGGAGCTTCAACCCCCCGCATCAGGGGCATATACGCGCCGCTAAAGCGGCGGCGGAGCAGCTTGCGCCGGAGCGCTTTCTGCTCGTCCCCGACCGCGAGCCGCCGCATAAGGCGCTGGCGGCGGGCAGTCCCGACCCGCAGACCCGCCTGGAGCTGACGCAGCTGGCGGCGCAGGAGATCACGGGCGCGGAGGTTGTGGACTGGGAGCTGTTCCGGCAGGGACCGAGCTACACAGTCGATACGCTGCGCGAGGCAAGACGGCGCTATCCCGCGGACAGACTTGTGTTCCTGATGGGGACGGATATGTTCCTGACGCTGGACGAGTGGCGCGAGCCGCAGGAGATTTGCCGTCTTTCGGAGATCGGCGTGTTTGCCCGAGGGGACGGCGAGCGGGAGCTCATCCGCGAGAAGAAAAAAGAGTGGGAGGAGCGCTTCGGCGCGGCGGTGCTTGTCATTGAACATGAGCCGCTCGACATATCCTCCACGGAGCTGCGCGAAATGCTGCCGCAGCGGCGGGGCAGGGACTATCTGTCCGACGCGGTCTACGCCGAGATCATCCGCCGGCGGCTGTACGGCGCGAAGCCGGAGCTTTCGTGGCTGCGGGACAAGGCATACGCCTTTCTGAAGCCGCAGCGCATCCCGCACGTTCGGGGCACCGAGCTGGAGGCCGTCAAACTGGCACAGCGCTGGGGCGAAAACGCGGAGGATGCCGCAGAGGCGGCAATCCTGCACGATATGACCAAAAAGCTCAGCTACGATGAGCAAATACGGCTGTGTGAGCAGTTTTCCATCCCGACGGATCGGCTGGAAAAGGAGAACGAAAAGCTGCTCCACTCCAAGACCGGCGCGGCGCTGGCGAAAGCCATCTTTGGCGTGCCGGAGAACATCGAGTCCGCCATCCGCTGGCACACCACGGGTCGGGCGGGGATGACGAAGCTGGAGCAGATCGTATATCTGGCGGACTATATCGAGCCGACCCGCCACGGCTTTGACGGATTGGAGGAGCTGCGTGAAGCGGCGTACCGCGACCTCGACGAGGCGATGGCACTGGCACTCGGCATGAGTCGGGCGGAGGTCACGGAAAAGGGACGGTCGTTCCACGAAAATTCCGCGCAGGCAAAAGAGTATTTTGAAGCCCGCATCAAGGGCTGTGAAGAAACGGGGGTATTACCATAATGGAACCTTTTGAAGCGGCAAAGCTTGCCGTAAAGACCCTTTGCGAGAAAAAGGGCGAGGACATCAAACTGCTGAAAACCACGGAGCTGACCGTGATCGCGGACTATTTTGTCATCTGCACCGCGACCTCTGCCCCCCATATCAAGGCGCTGACGGAGGAAGTGGACAAGAAGCTCTCCGATGCCGGACTGCCTGCCATCCACCGCGAGGGCTATCGCTCCAGCACCTGGGTGCTGCTCGATTACGGCGCGCTGGTGATCCATGTGTTTTTGGAGGAGACCCGTGCGTTCTACGGGCTTGACCGCCTGTGGAGCGATGCGGAGGAACTGGATATTACAGAAATCGAGGGCTGAGTTATGGGCTACGAGTTTGACCGAATCGAGAAAAAATGGCAGGGTGTATGGGAGGAGAAAAAACCCTACGCCGCCGTCACGGGCGACACCGAGCGTCCGAAGTTTTACGGGCTGATCGAGTTCCCCTATCCCTCCGGACAGGGGCTGCACGTCGGACATCCGCGCCCCTTCACCGCGATGGATGTTATATGCCGCAAAAAGCGTATGCAGGGCTTCAACGTCCTCAACCCCATCGGCTATGACGCTTTCGGTCTGCCGACGGAGAACTACGCCATCAAATACCACATCCACCCCGCGAAGGTGACGCACGACAACATCGCCAATTTCACCCGTCAGCTCAAAATGCTGGGTTTCGGCTTTGACTGGGATCGCGTCGTCAACACCTCCGACCCGATGTATTATAAATGGACGCAGTGGATCTTCCTGCAGATGTTCAAAAAGGGTCTGGCGTACAAGGCGACCATGTCCGTCAACTGGTGCACGAGCTGCAAGGTCGTGCTGGCGAACGAGGAGGTCGTCGAGGGCGTGTGCGAGCGCTGCGGCGCGCCTGTCATCCGCAAGGAAAAGAGCCAGTGGATGCTGGCGATCACCAAATACGCCCAGCGGCTCATCGACGATCTGGACGATCTGGACTTCATCGAGCGCGTCAAGACCCAGCAGAAGAACTGGATCGGCCGCTCCACCGGCGCGGAGGTCAACTTCGGCACTACCGCGGGCGATACGCTGACCGTGTTCACCACCCGCTGCGACACGCTGTTCGGCGCGACCTATATGGTCCTCGCACCGGAACACGCCTATGTGAAGAAGTGGCGGGACAAGATCACCAAGTGGGACGAGGTCGCCGCCTACATCGAGACCGCCGGCAAGAAGTCCGACTTCGAGCGCGCGGAACTCAACAAGGAAAAGACCGGCGTGCAGCTCAAGGGGGTCATGGGCATCAACCCCGTGAACGGCAGGGAAATTCCGATCTTCATTTCCGACTACGTCCTCGTGACCTACGGCACGGGTGCCATCATGGCCGTTCCCGCGCACGACCAGCGTGACTGGGAGTTCGCCAAGGTCTTCGGCTGCGACATCATCGAGGTCGTCAAAGGCGGCGATATCGAAAAAGAGGCCTTTACGCTCAAGGGCGACGAGGGTGTCATGGTCAACTCCGGCTTCCTCGACGGCATGACCGTGAAGGATGCCATTCCCGCCATGAAAAAGTGGCTGGTCGAAAACGGTGTCGGCACGGAAAAGGTCAACTACAAGCTACGCGACTGGGTGTTCTCCCGTCAGCGTTACTGGGGCGAGCCCATCCCTCTGGTCAACTGCGAAAAGTGCGGCTGGGTGGCGATCCCCGAGGAGCAGCTCCCGCTGGAACTGCCCATGGTCGAATCCTATGAGCCGACGGACGACGGTGAAAGCCCCTTGGCGAAGATGACCGACTGGGTCAACACTACCTGCCCCTGCTGCGGCGGTCCTGCCAAGCGCGAAACCGACACCATGCCCAACTGGGCGGGCTCGAGCTGGTATTTCCTGCGCTACATGGATCCCCACAATGACAAGGAATTCGTCTCCCGCGAGGCGGCGGATTACTGGGGCATGGTGGACTGGTACAACGGCGGCATGGAGCATACGACGCTCCACCTGCTGTACAGCCGCTTCTGGCATAAGTTCCTCTACGATATCGGCGCGGTGCCCTTCAAGGAGCCCTACAACAAGCGCACCAGCCACGGCATGATCCTCGGCGAGGGCGGCGAGAAGATGTCCAAATCTCGCGGCAATGTTGTGAACCCCGACGATGTCGTGAAGGAGTTCGGCGCGGACACGCTGCGTCTGTACATCATGTTCATCGGCGACTTCGAGAAGGCTGCCACCTGGTCGACCAACGCCGTCAAGGGCTGCAAGCGCTTCCTCGACCGCGTGTGGAATCTGATGGACATGGCGGAGGATTCCGAGGAACTCTCCGAGCAGAACGAGGCGAGCATCCACAAGACCATCAAAAAGGTCACCGACGACATCGACAACCTCAAGATGAACACCGCGATCGCCGCGCAGATGACGCTGGTGAATGAGATGTATCTCAACGGTCTCACCAAGGGCGACCTCAAAGTGCTGCTGAAGCTGCTCAGCCCCTTTGCGCCGCATATCGTGGAGGAGATGTGGGAGCTTCTGGGCTTCAACGCGGACGGCAAAATGTGTATGCAGACCGAGTGGCCGGAGTACGACGAGTCCAAGACCGTGGAGGCGGTCAAGGAGATCCCCGTGCAGGTCAACGGCAAGGTGCGTGCCACCGTCACCGTTGCCGCCGATGCGGACGACGATGCCATGGTCGAGGCGGCGAAAGCGGAGCCGAAGATCGCTCGCATGATGGAGGGCATGGAGCTCGTGCGCGCCATCGTGGTCAAGGGAAAAATCGTAAATCTGATTTTGAAGCCCGCAAAATAAAAGATTGGTGTTGACAAGGCGCAATCGACAAAGTATAATATTCAAGTGCAAAATAAAGCGTATTTGAGGCGTATTCGGAGGGAGGGAAAAATAAATGCCGGAAATCCACGTTAAGGAGAACGAGTCTCTCGACAACGCGCTCAAGCGTTTCAAGCGCAGCTGTGCCAAGGACGGCGTCATGAACGATCTTCGCCGCAAGGAGTATTACCAGAGCCCCAGTGTGAAGCGCCGCAAAAAGTCCGAAGCTGCTCGCAAAAACAAGAACAAGCGTTATTATTAATTTTATAACCGACAAAGCCGCACGGGTTTTCCGTGCGGCTTTTGTTATGGGAGGGACAAGGCATAAACCACAAGATATGGGTAAAATCTCGGAATAAATAGAAATAATTCCCATTTCTTCTTGCAGAGCGTGGCACCCGGTGGTATAATAAGGCGATTTTTTTAATGGGATAATGTTTTTTCGGGAGGTATGCACCATGAAAATAATTATCGGATCGGAGCAGGAAATTGCACAGAAAGCCGCGCAGCGCTATGTGCAGCTTTTGGCAAAGAAGCCGGATGCAGTTCTTGGCTATGCGACCGGCAGTACTCCTTTGGGACTGTACGCGGAGCTCGTTCGGCTGAACAAAGCCGGCGAGATCGACTATAAAAATGTCACGACCTTTAACCTTGACGAGTACGCGGGTCTTGACGGCACGCATGACCAGTCCTACCGCTACTTCATGAACACCAATTTGTTCAACCATGTGAACATCGACCTCGCCAAAACCCATGTCCCCTCCGGACTGGACATCGCGGCGGCGGCGGATTACGACAA
>JAZUEL010000019.1:0-24206 GCA_045640125.1 Oscillospiraceae bacterium | reverse complement strand
TATGCTGCCATGAATCTGAAAAAGCTGGCGATTTGGAGGTGGGATACATCTCTTTTTCCACACCTTTTCAGCGTTCTTCTTCGTTTTTGTGCTACAAGACCTGTTTTTGCGTGACAAAAACAGGTCTTGTTTGACAGACTGAAAGCTCATCCTTTCGGATGAGCTTTTTTCTTTTGGTCGTGCGCGGCTCACGCGCCTGTGCGGCCGCTCTGAACGGTATACCGTTTGAGCTTTTCCGCCAGCGCAGGGCTGAGCGCATCCGGCTTCATCCGCCAGCGCCAGTTGCCGGAGTCCGTGCCCGGGATATTCATTCGAGCCGAGGTATCCAGCTCCAGTATGTCCTGCATCTGCGCGACAAACAGGCAGGAGCGCGTGTTCATGCCGGTGCGGATCATCCCCCAGCACCAGCCCTCGTCCTCGGTAATGTTCATATACTCGCGCGCAAAGGCCCGATCCTCCGCGCAGAGCGCCGCCTCCCAGCCGCGCACCGTGTCGTTGTCGTGCGTGCCGAGGAAGCAGACACTGTCCTCCGTGCAGTATTCGGGCAGATAGATGCTGTCGCCTTGAGCGTCAAAAGCAAATTCCAGCACCTTCATCCCGGGAAAGCCGGAATCCGCCACGAGCTGCCTGACGCGATCCGTCAGAATGCCCAGATCCTCCGCGATGAAGCGAATGTCCCCGAAGCGGCTTTGCATCCTCTCCACCAGCACCATGCCCGGACCGTCGTGCCATGCACCGCCCCGGGCGTTTTTGTCCCCCGCCGGAACGGCCCAATAGCTGTCAATGCCGCGGAAATGGTCGATACGCAGCGCATCATACAGGCGTGAAGCGCCGTCCAGCCGGCGCATCCACCAGTCGAAGTCCTCCGAGCGCATCCGCTCCCAGTTGTAGATCGGATTGCCCCAGAGCTGACCGTCCGCGGTGAAGGCATCGGGCGGCACCCCCGCCACGACCGTCGGGCGCAGCTCGCCGTCCAGCAAAAACTGCTCCGGCTCGAGCCATACATCCGCCGAGTCCATCGCCACATAGATCGGCAGATCGCCGAGTATGCGTATGCCCTTGCCGTTGGCGTAGCGTTTGAGGCGGCTCCACTGGTCGAAAAACAGCATCTGGATAAAGCAGTGCAGCTCAATATCCTCCGCGAGCAGGCGGCGGTATTTCGCAAGCGCCCCGCTCTCCCGCCGCATCAGCGCCCCGTCCTCCCAGTCGCACCAGCTTTTCATGCCGAAGTGCGCCTTGGCTGCCATGAACAGCGCATAGTCCTCCACCCACGGGTTTTCCCGCCGGAACGCCGCCAGCGACTCCGCCCGACTCTCCCGTCCGCGCTCATAGGCGCGGCGGAGCACGCGGAGACGGTTTCGGAACATTGCGCCGTAATCGACGCACTCGCAGTCGCTGCCGAAATCCACGGCGGTGTCCTCCGCCGTGAGCAGACCGTCCGCGATGAGCATATCAAGGTCGATGAAATACGGATTTCCCGCAAAGGTCGACAAGGGCGAATAGGGGCTGTCGCCGCAGCCGGTCACGCCGAGGGGCAGGAGCTGCCACCAGCTCTGTCCCGCCTCGGCGAGAAAATCGACAAACTCATACGCCGCCCGCCCCAGAGTGCCTATACCGTGCGGCGAGGGCAGCGAGGAAATCGGCATCAACACGCCGCTGCTTCTTGTAAAACTCATGTTACCCCTTTATGGCACCGGCTGCGACCCCCCTGAGATATCGGATAGGCAGGAAAAGAAAGGTACTGCACAGAGGGTATCGTTACGGCAAGAAAATATGGAATCGTGCAAGAGCTCTTATACATTGTGACGCTTAAACCGGATCACGAGGAACAGGGCGGCGGCAAACACCGCGCACGAGGCGACGATCAGCCACACCGTTCCGGACGAAACGCGCCGCATCTCCCCCGAGGGTTCCCCCGAGAAGCCGCCCGGCATCGGCATACGCGAACGGCGTTCGCTCGATTGCTCTCCGGAGGCACTGTCCGCTTCGCCGGATGCTTCCGGCTCTGCGGAGACCTCCGCGGCTTCCGCCGACGATTCCGCCGTGTCAGCGCTTTCCGTCTCGCTTTGTTCCGGCTCACGGGAAGCGCGTCCGCCGCCGCCCATGGACATACGCCCCATGTCGCTGACGCTGTAGGCGGAGGCATCCACCAGCTCATAATCGGCTTCGGCAGTGTCACTTTCCGTCTGCTCGCGGCTCGCCCACGGCTCGAAGGAGCTCTCCCCTACCCGCTCACTCGTGAGCGAGGGGATCTCGCCGTCGAGCTGCCTTTTGACGCTCTCGGCGCGCAGCATGACGAGGTCATAAAACACATCCAGCGCGTGCAGATGCTCCTCGTAGGTGAACAGGGCGTTGGGGTCGTTCTTCACCAACTCGTCGATGTTCCGTCGGGTGCGGGAATAGAACTCGTCAAAGCCGCCGCCGAGGATATAGTCGTCGATGAGGTGGCGGTAGATCTCATGGTAGCGGGCGAGGTATTCCTCATTCGCCAGCAGCGTATCGAAGAAATTCGTCGCCCCCCATTCGTCGTCGATGGGGTCGTTGACCATGCGGGTCGCGGTGGTGCTGCCGTGACCGCCGAAGGCGAAGTTATAGTCCCAGGGGATCATATTCAGCCGTCCGCCCTGCTCGTAGAGGTAGTAGTTATGCGCCATCGAGCCGGACATACTGTCATCGTTGACGATGAAATTGTGCGCCGCCATATACAGGAGCAGATTGTCCGCATCCATATACCGCTCCAGATCCTCCCCCGCATAGATGCCCTTTAAGGCGGCAAGGGCACGTTCATGGTCGGTCGTGGAGCTGTCGTTGACTGCCATGTTCCACACGGCGGTGAAGTTATCCAGTTCGCCGCTCGCCTCGGAGTAGTTGAGGGCACTGCCCGTGCCGCCGCTGCCGAGAAAATCGGGCTTATACATATAGCCGTAGTCCACGCCGTAGTTTCGGAGCATGAAGCTCTCCTCCACCGCCTCCAGCGCGAGGTACACGCCCCAGTATTCGCCGTTTACATAGATTTCTGCATAATTATACAACGAGGCATCCGCGCCGAGAAAGCGGAACATATCGTAGGCGAAGGCCTCCTTCATGTCCGTCGCATCGCCGAGGGAGTTGTTCAGCACGAGTTTATCGAGACCGAAGCAGAGCTGCCCGTCCACATACTGATCGAACTCCAGCTTGAAGCTGTAGCGGTCACAGTCGGACCGGCGCGCGATGGTGGAGAGGCTCGTGTTGCCCTTGGGGCGGATGCCGACGTTGCGGAAGGTCTCGCCGCCGACCGTCACGGTACAGGGGTAGTAGACCTCGGACAGCGCGTTATCCAGCATATCCTGCCACTCGTCCGCATCCATCTCGATATCGAGCCGGAAGGGCGCGTCGGTATTGAACAGCACATCCTCATACTGCATGGAGACAGTGCTGCCGCCCGAAAAGAGCTTCGGCGCGAGGAGCACCGCCGCCAGACACAGAACGACCAGCGCCGCCATGAGTCCCACGGCAAGGCGGTCGGTATGCTTCGGGGCGATCATCAGCTCATATATTCGCCGCTGAAGCTCAGCAGCACGGCACTCTGCACGCCGTCCATCTCGCTCAGGACATTGATGAAGTCGGTGTTCTCGTCGCGCAGGCGGACTTCCATATTGATCTCGATGATGCCGCCCTTGCGCGCGGATTTGGATTTGAGCTTAGCCTTGTCGGTGTGGTCCTTGAGGTACATGACCGCCTTTTTCTCGGACTCCTTATCCTCGCACTGCATGACGACGATGAAGGGCGAGGTAGTGCTGCCGCGGTAGTTCACGAACAGGAGCAGGATGATGCCGATGAGCGCGCTGCCGATGAGCGCGAGCGGGAGCATCCCCGCGGCGAGCACGATGCCCGCGGCGATGGACCAGAACAGAAACGCGATGTCCAGCGGGTCCTTGATGGCGGTGCGGAAGCGGACGATGCACAGCGCGCCCACCATGCCGAGCGACAGCACCACGTTGGAGGTCACGGCGAGGATGACGAGCGTGGTCGTCATGGTCAGGGCGATCAGGGTCACGCCGAAGCCGGTCGAATACATCACGCCGTTGAAGGTCTTTTTGTAGACGAAGAAGATGAACAGACCGATGGCAAAGGCCAGCGCCATCGCCAGCAGCATCTCGCCGATGCTGACGCTGTTCACATTGTCCAGAAAGCTCGCCTTAAATACGTCGTTGAAGCTCATATCTCTATCTCCTTAGAGTGAATTTTTATCCAAAAGACCGGCAGGCGGCATATTTGGAATAGCCGCCGGATTGCCGCCCCTCGAGCTGGATCGCGTCGCGGATGACGGAGGGCAGAAACTCGTCCCACTTGACCTCCAGAACGATCGGGTCGTCCGGCACGGGGACGGTGAGGCAGTGCGGGTCGAGGAAGTCGGTGCATTGCAGTCCCGTGCGGATGTCGTAGTCAAAGGTGACGCGGACGTTGCCGGGACCGTAGATAAAGGGCTCGCGGGTGTAGTCCACGATGGTGCGCGGGCGCAGCCCCATGGTACGCATACGGTCGTACAGCTCGCGCAAGAGCGCGTCGGGCGCGGACAGCATCCAGTCGATGTCGCCGTTCACAATGCGCTGCGCCTGCTCCGCCGACAGGCTGACGGAGGCTTTCGTGCCGAGGGCGTTCCACTTGCTCTTTTTCTCCAGATGGATGACCGAGGTATCGCCGTTATAATAACGGATGCGGAACTTCTCCCGCCGGTTCACGCCGTCTAATTTCTCCCACAGGGCGGTGTTTTCCCCGGTGTCGAAATAGAGCGAGCGGATCTCGTATTTGCCGTCGATGGCGTGGGGGTCGCTCTCGCAGACGGCGCGCAGACGACCGCGCAGCAGGAAGCGGTCGTAGGCCGTGATCTCATGTTTGATCTCGTGTCGATACTGCATAATTCACCAGCAAAAATATTGATTGTACGATTATAGAATCGTTATGTTTTTTCGTCAACCGTTTTAATACTTTGTTTACTTTTTCACCTATGTGTATTCTCTTGATTTATAGATATTACTGGATTACACTGGAGTAAATTTATCCGACGTTGAAAAGAGGGCTTTATGAAACGATTCCTTACCCTTTTGATTGCGCTGCTTCTGCTGCTCGGCTGTATGCCCGTCTGTGCATGGGCAGCGGAGGACACCGATGCCGGTGACCCGACTGAGCTTGACTACTATGCCGACAAGCGCATAGGCATCCTCGCCGGCTCCATCCATGAAACGCTCGCCGCCGGTAAGTACCCGAATGCCGAGCTGTCTTTTTACAACGCATACAGCGACATGGCCGCGGCGCTGAACGCGCACCAGATCGACGCTTTTTACGCCAGCCACGGCAACGCCGTATCCATCGCCGAAAACCTGACGGGTCTGACGTATCTGGAGGAGCCGCTCGCCGCCATGCCCTGCGCCATCGCCTTTGGGAAAAACGAGGACGGTGAGGCGCTCGCCGCGCAGTTCAACGAATTCCTCGCCGCCATGCGCGCCGACGGCTCGCTCGACGCACTCGTGGCGGAATGGATGTCGCCCACGCTGACACCTGCGTCTGTGGACTTTTCCGATCTGCCGACGGACGGCCGCGTGCTGGAGTTCGCCACCACCGGTCAGTCCAATCCCTATTCCATGCTGGTCAACGGGGAGCCCTCCGGTCTCGATGTCGACCTCGCCGTCCGCTTCTGCCGCGAATTCGGCTACGGCATCCACATAAACCTCATGGATTGGCCCGCCGACATTCCCGGGCTCACCACGGGGCTCTACGATTTCGCCGGTGACTGCTTCTTCGTTTCGGAGGAGCGTAAGGGAAGCGTCAACTTCTCCGATACCTGCTACGAAACGCCGATCTTTCTGGTCGTCGAAAAGCCCGCGGGACTGCCGCAGGAGGATCCGCTCTCTCTCGATTCCTACGCCGAAAAGCGCATCGGTGTCGTGTCCGGCTCCGTGGATGAGCGGATCGCGGAAAGACACTTTCCCGATGCGGAGCAGTACTACTTCATCAACGAGAGCGACTGCTGCGCCGCTCTTACCGCCGGACAGATCGATGCCTTTGTTGCCAGCGACGGAAGCGCCCGGGTCCTTCTCCAGAGCGTCCCGACACTGACCCGCATTCCGGAGCCTCTGGATACCAGTACCCAATGCACGCTGGCCTTTGCCAAAACCGAAAACGGTGACGTGCTGTGTGCTCAGATGAATGACTTCATCGCCGGGCTCCGCGCCGACGGAACACTCGACGCGATCTATGAAAAATGGATGGAGCCCGACGCGCTGGAGCTGGCGGTCGAGCTTCCCGAGGCGGAAGACGGTGCGCGTGTGCTGGAGTTCGCCACCACCGGACAGACACCCCCCTATTCTTTCATTTTGAACGGTCAGTCCACCGGTCTTGATATCGAGCTTGCCGTCCTGTTCTGTCGGGAATACGGCTACGGTCTGCACATCAATCTCATGGACTGGGCCTCGGTGATCCCCGGTCTCGCCTCGGATATGTACGACTTTGCCGGCGACTGTCTCGTCATCACGGACGAGCGCAGGGAGAGCATCAACCTCGCCGATCCCTGCTACACCACGCCTTTCTACCTCATGGTGCCTGCGCCGGAGACCGATGCCGCCGACCCGAGTAAGCTGGCATACTACGCCGATAAGCGCATCGGTGTCCTCGCCGGCTCGGTCGGCTCGGATGTCGTTCTGCGCCGCTTCCCGCACGCGAACATCAGCTTCCTCAACACCGCTGCCGATCTCGCGTCGGCGCTGACCGCCGGTCAGATCGACGTTTTTGTCGAAAACGCCGCCACCATTGACAACGTCTGTCATGAACAGCCTTCCATTGTCCGACTGGAGGAGGATCTGGATGAGGCATCCTGTGCGCTGGCGTTCTCCAAAAATCAGGATGGCGAGCAGCTCTGCGCCCAGTTCAACGAGTTCATCGCCGGTATGAAGGCCGACGGCTCGCTGGATGAGCTGACGGAACAATGGTACACGCCGGAGGCTCTGGAAAGCGCTGTGGACATCTCCGATCTGCCGACGGACGGGCGCGTGCTCGAATTTGCCACCACGGGTCAAACCGCCCCTTACTCCTTCATACTGGACACACAGCCCACCGGTCTCGACATTGATCTCGCCGTGCGATTCTGCCGCGAATTCGGCTACGGCATCCATATCAACCTCATGGACTGGTACGCCGTTTTGCCGGGGCTGAGCTCCGGCCTCTACGACTTCGGCGGCGACTGCCTCGTTATCACCGAGGAGCGTCGGGAAAGCGCCTGCCTGTCCGAGCCCTGCTATACCATCCCCTACGCCATGGCTGTTTTGGCTCCGGATACCGCGGCGGTCACGACCGACTCCGACGACCCGAGCGAGCTGTCCTACTACGCCCACAAACGCATCGGCGTGATCGGCGGCTCCATCCACGAGGATGTCGTCGCGGAGAACTTCCCCGAGGCCAAGGCCTCCTACTACACCAACAACAGCGACATGGCGGTGGCGCTGCAATCCGGTCTCATCGACTGCTTCACCACCGGCATACAGGGTGCGGAGGAGATCTGCAAAAACGTCGAGGGTCTGACATGGCTCGATATGCCCCTCGGCACGCTCGATATCGGCATGGCCTTCGCCAAGACCGAGGACGGCAAGGAGCTCTGCGAGCAGTTCAACGACTATATCGCTTCTCTCCGCGCCGACGGCTCGTATGACGAGCTCATGGCGAACTGGTGCGGCGATGATGCGCCGATGGTGCCCGTGGATACGTCCGGTCTGCCGACGGACGGCCGCATCGTCGAGTTTGCCACCACCGGCCTGTGCCCTCCCTATTCCTGCATCATCGACGGCGAGCCCAATGGCTTCGATGTCGATCTCGCCGTGCATTTCTGCCGCGAGTACGGCTACGGCATAAACATCAGCATCACCGAGGTCGCCTCCATGATGCCGGGGCTGACTTCGGGCATCTACGATATGCTCGGCAACTGTCTGGTCATCACGCCGGAGCGGCTGGAGAGTGCTTATATGTCCGACGCCACCTACGACACCGCGCTCGTGCTGGTCGTCAACGCGGACACGCTGAACGCCGCCGCGCAGGATGCCGAGCCTGAGACTTTTTGGGAAAAGCTCTCCCTCAGCTTTGAAAAGACCTTTATCCGCGAGCAGCGCTGGAAAATGATCGTGAACGGTCTCGGCACGACCATCCTCATCTCCGTCCTGTCCGTGGTCTTCGGCTCGATCCTCGGCTTCGGCATCTGTATGCTGCGGCGCACGGGCTCCAAGACCGCCATAGGCTTCTCCGTCGTGTTCACGCGGCTTTTGCAGGGCACGCCCATCGTGGTGCTGCTCATGATCCTGTTCTACATCGTCTTTGCCCGCACGGGGCTGAATGCCGTGGCGGTCGCTGTCGTCGGCTTCTCACTGAACTTCGCCGCCTATGTCTGCGAAATTCTCCGCACCGGCATCGAGGCCGTCCCCGTCGGACAGACGGAGGCAGCCCTCGCCTCGGGCTACACCAAGCCGCAGGCCTTCTTCTCCATCGTCATGCCGCAGGCGGCGATCAACTTCCTGCCCGTCTACCGCGGCGAGATCGTCAGCCTCGTGAAGAGCACCTCCGTCGTCGGCTACATCGCCATTCAGGACCTCACCAAGGCGGGCGACCTCATCCGCAGCCGCACCTACGAGCCCTTCTTCCCGCTCATCGTCACCGCCGTCATCTACTTCACGCTCTCATGGCTGCTCGGCTTCCTGCTCATGCGCCTGGAGAGTAAATTCAAGCCAAACCGCAAAAAACGCACCGTCAAGGGGGTGAAGCTGCCGTGATCAAGATCGAACATCTCCGCAAGGAATACCCGCAGGCGACCCCCTTAAAGGACGTGAACGCCGTCATAGAAGACGGCGAGATCATCTCCGTCATCGGCCCGTCCGGCACCGGCAAATCCACGCTTCTGCGTATGCTGAATCTGCTGGAGCAGCCGACCTCCGGCCGCATCTTTATCGACGGCGAGGAGATCCCCGCCAAGGGCTGCAAGGTGCATCTGCTGCGCCGCAAGATGGGCATGGTCTTCCAGAGCTTCAACCTCTACCCCCATATGACCGTCATCGAAAACATCATGGCGGCACCCGTGAAAATTCTGGGCAAGAGCCGTCAGGAGGCCTACGAGCGCGGCATCGAGCTTTTGCGCTCCGTGGGTCTCGCCGACCGCGCCCTGCGCTACCCCGACGAGCTCTCCGGCGGGCAGAAGCAGCGCGTCGCCATCGCGCGCACGCTCGCCATGGACCCCGAGATCCTCCTCTTTGACGAGCCCACCTCCGCCCTCGACCCGACCATGATCGGCGAGGTGCTGGCGGTCATCCGCAGCCTCGCCAGACGCGGACTCACCATGATCATCGTGACCCACGAAATGAAATTCGCCCGCGACGTGTCCACCCGCGTTTTCTATATGGATCAGGGCGAGATCTACGAGGACGGCACGCCCGAGCAGATCTTCGACCACCCGCAGCGCGAGCGGACGCGGCAGTTCATCAAGCATCTCAAGGTCTTCGCCGTGGACGTGGACAGCCCCGACTACGACCTCGTCGGCATCAACACCGAGATCGAGGAATTCGGGCGCAAGCACGTCATGCCGCAGCGCACCATCCTCAACGCGCAGCGCGTGTTCGAGGAGCTTTGCGTGCTGAATATCCTGCCCGCGCTGGGCGATACGCCCCGCCTTTCCATGACGATGGAGTTCTCCGACCAGACCGGCGTGACCTCGCTCGCCGTCCGCTACAACGGCAAGGGCTACGACCCCATGCAGCACCTCGAAGAGCTCGCCGTCCCGCTCGTGAACAGCGCAGCGGAGAATATTGTCCACACCGAGATCGACGAGGAGCCCTACACCGACCGCCTCACGCTGAACATCAAGTAATACTCTTATTTGCCGGAAAGCTCTTGCACTTTTTGTCCAAAATGACGTATTGACCCTGCACTCGGTAACAGGTTTATGATGAATTCGGAAAGCAACCCGCCACAACCGAAAAGGAGTATCGTATGAAAAAAATCAACAGCCTTCTCCTGTGCCTGTGTCTGCTCGGCGCACTGGCGTTGCCCGCCCTCGCCGCCAGCGGAGAGACCGGCCCCATGCCGAACATGTCCGCCGGCTCCGGCACGGCACTCTATGCCATCTCGGACGACGGACTCGCCGTCGATGAATCCCTCGTGAACATCGAATACGCCCCCGACGGCGTGACCAGCGCCACCAAGATCTCCGGCGTGAAGGTCACCTCCACCGACAACGCCGCGGGCGGCATCGAATACACCGCCACGGATGAAAACGGCGTTCTGCTCATCGGCAACGTCGCCGACAACTTCACCGTCACCACCGCCTTCACCAGCGAGGAGATGGGCTTCAACACCGTCATCGACCTGCGCGAGGCGGACGGCTTTGACTGGGCGAGCGCCAACACCGGCGGTGTCGCCATCGCGGGTCGCGGCTCCGGCGAAATGGTCATCGAAAACGTCTACGCGCGGAACGAGGGCGTGGGGCGCTACACCGTGTCGCTCTCGAGCGGCACCACCATCATCAAGGACTCCTATTTCGAATCCCTCGGCTGCCGCGCCCAATACTGCGATATGCCCTGGTTCACCGCCCAGCTCGGCAACGCCCGCAACCTCATCGCCTGCGGCACCCTCAACGCCTACATCTACAACTCCACCGTCGCCTCCGAGGGCTACGGCTCCTGGTCCACCGACACCGGCGGACGCACCTATAACTTCTACCTCTACAACGGCGATGCCATCAACTACTACGGCGGCTACGGCACCTATGCCGACACCGGACTCACCGTGAATGTCTACGGCTCGCGCTTCGACTCCGCCGAGTACGGCGCTTTCGTCACCAACACCGGCGTTCTCAACCTCGCGGACTCCGATGCCGCCAAATCCGCTTCCGACGAGATCTTCCTCGAAAACCTCGAGGGCGCGGAGCTGAACGAGAACACCTCCACCGAGATCATCGGCGACCGCAACGCCATCGTCTTCCACGTCGTCGACACCATGCACAAGGCCAACCCCGAGACCGGCGTGAAGGACTCCGCCGTGTCCACCGCGTGGAAGTCCACCGTGCCCGTGCTGAACGCGGAGAACTCGCTGCTCTCCACCGTCGGTGCCATCAACAGCGCCGTCAACACCTACCCCGCCGCCCAGCAGGCGTGGCTCGACCATCTGCACGGCTCCACCGTTCTGTTCCGCGGTGCCTGCGGCGTGGCGAATCTCACGAATACCCGGCTCGAATCCTCCACCGGCATCCTCATCCACTCCGTCCTCGACCTCGACGAGAGCTGCATCCAGATCCTCGACGATGTCGCCACCGAGGACATCCCCGGCTGTCAGGTCAACTCCGCCTTTAACGACTGGACGGGCAAGATCGTGAACGAGGACTATCAGCGCCCCATGTACCTCGACTTCAAGTCCACCACGCTCACCGGCGCGATCGAGACCTACGACAACGCCCACTGGAACGCGCTCTTTGCCGCCTACAAGGATTTCAGCTACGTCACCGGCGCGGACGGCAAATTCGTCAACGCCTCCGACGAGATGGAGACCTTCTCCAACTTCAAGGCGGTTGACCCGACCAACATCTACGGCTGGCTCTGCGCCTTTGACAACTACGCCGCCGTGCGCGGCACCTACCTCACGATGGATGCCGAGTCCGTCTGGAACGTCACCGGCGCATCCGCACTGAACGGTCTGACGCTGGAAGCGGGCGCGGTCGTGAACGGCACCGTCACCGTGAACGGCGCGGTCGTGGACACCGCCGCCGGCGGAAGCTGGACGGGCGACATCCTCGTGACCCCCGCCTAAAGCAAATAGTTTTTCACACGCCGACGCTTATGTCGGCGTGTATTCAACACGGCAAGAGGAGATTTTGTCTTGGATAATCAGAGTATAAAAAAAGACGATGGGATCAAGGGTAATTTTTCCGTCGCTCTCGGTCTGTTTGACTACATCAACCCCATCCTCTACACCGTCACCTCCGTCACCGTCCTCACGCATCTGTTCGGAGCCATGAAGCTGCCGATGTACATCCTCTACGCCCTCGGCGTGCTGGTGTCGCTCATCTTCGGCTTCTCCATCCCCACCGTCAAGGTCATGGTCGGCACGGGAAAAATGCAGTTCAAGCTGCCGGTCAACTTCGTGTCCTTCGTGAACTCCGGCATCTTCGTCTCCGGCCTCATGCTCTTCGGCTACACGCTGAACGTGAAACCGATCATCTACCTCGTCATCGTCGTGGCGGCGCTCGCCGTTCTCGGTTTCATTCTGAAAAAGAGCGGCAAGTTCAACACCGTCGCGGTGCTCATCGGTGCCATCGGCTATCTGCTGATCTACATCTCGCTCATCACGCTCTCCGTCCGCGCCGCCGTGACCCTGCCCATCCTCCTCTACGCCTTCGCCATCTGCCTGTTCGTGCTTCTCGTCGGCATCGGCATCAAGGGCAATCTGAAAAACGCCAACCTGCACTGGGTCATCGAGGCCTGCAACGTCTGCTGCCAGCTCTCCGTCGCCATTGCGACGATCCTGCTCTTCTGCCGGTAAGCCGCAGCATCCTTTGACACAACAACGCTCCCCGTATCGTTCGGATACGGGGAGCTTTTTGATTCAGTTCATGTGAATTGCCGCGCTGTCCAGAGCGGTGTTGCCATCCTCAATCGTTATCTTTTCCCAGTCTGCCGCAGTGCCGTTATAGGAAATATTTTCAATGGAAAGCCCATCATAAAATACATTTTCATCGATCTTTTCCAGACCGGCCGGAAGGGTAAGCGATGTTACCGCAGCGGGCAGGCTCATGGTTCCGATCTCCCGGACGCTCTCCGGCAGAACGACGGAATAACTGCCGTCCGTGCGTCCGTAGAACAGATACGCGCCGATCCGCTCCACACCCTCCGGGATCACGAGTTCATCGGCCTCGATCCCGTCCGGCCAGGCGAGCAGCAATGCGCCGTCCTTGCTCAAAAGCAGCCCGTTTTCGGATTTGTAGTTCGGGTTCGCCTCGTCAACAATGATCTCCTTCAGGTCGAAGGTGGAAAAGAAAGCCTCCTCCTCGATCTCCGTTACGGAGGCGGGGATATAAACCGTTTCAATCCCTTGGATCACGTTAAAGCATTCGGCGGAAATCTTCTCCACGCCGTCGGGAACACGAAATTCGCCCGAATGTGCCGCAATCGGCGCCAGCATTCGCATTTCCTTCATGTCCTTCGTGTAGATCGCGTGGTTTTCCGCGCAGTAGACCTTGTTATCTGCAGAGACAATAAAATCAGAAAGATAAGCGTTGGTAAAAGACTTCTCCCCCAGATATTTCAAGGTAGAGGGCAGGGAGACAACACCGCCGCTTTTCAGAGCGGAATGGAACGCCTCATCGCCGATATACTCGCACCCCTTCGGAAATACCAGATCGGACGGCTCCCAGAGCAGTGTATTGTAAAAGGCGCGGCTGCCGACATATTTCAGAGATGCGGGGATCGTGATGGTTCGAAGCTCCCAATCGTAGTCAAAAGCAGAAACATCGATCACCTCCACGCTGTCGGGCAAGCGAACTTCCGCGAGCCGGAGATAATTATAGAAGGCATAGGCACCGACCGAGGTGATCCCGTCATCCAGATAGACAGCAAGGATCTGATCCTTGTGCTGCTCCCATTCAGGCGCTTCGCCGGAATAATCGCGCATAGGCCCTTCACCGTGAACGGAAAGCGTGCCGGTATCCGCATCGAAACCCCAGGTCAGCGTATCGGTTTCATAACGCTCGGGCTCGTAATACGCCGCCGCTATCCCGGCCTCCGCGGCATCGTCGGTTTCCGCCGCTTCGTTTTCCTGTGCCGCCGTGTCCTCCGGGGTGGGTGCCGCTTCCTCCGCCGGAACGATGGGCGCGGCTTCCGTCTCCGCGTCCTTGCAGGCGGTCAGAGATGCCAGCAGGATGAGTGTCAACAATACAGCGATAATGGATATTCGGCGCTTATTCATGTATGATCTCTCCTTTTCCGGTATGATGGAACTGCCATTTACATTTTCAGTATATCACGACCCCGACAAAAAGCAAAGACGTAGTAAGCGGAATTGTCGGATGGGATGGGGGCAAAAAACAGCAGCCCGTTTTCGCGGACTGCTGTTTTTATGGCATGATATCTTATTTTTTGTCCTTGATCGCGGCCTGTTGTTAATTTCATCCATTGTCCCTTGGATTAAACTTATTAAAATCCGAAACAATTTGAGCAATATGCGTTTGTTGTTCCGATGATAATCTTATGAATTCATTCCATAACTGCTCCATATGCTTTGGACGTTTGTTGTTTTCTTGAAAAAACTCTTCGGGCGAGATGTCGAAGTACTCACAGATATAAAACAAGCCCATCAACGAGGGAAGTGTTCGCTTGTTTTCAATCTTATTGATATAGCTTTCGCTTTGACCAAGAGAAAGGCTCATATCCCTAGCAGAAACGCCCTTTTCCAAACGCAACTCCGTTATTCGAGAACCGACCCAATCAGAGTAATCCATACGAATACCACCTCTATGAGAGTATAATTCCCGACAAGTGATATTATATTGAAACAAAAGATATATTATCGTTGATACAAGGAAAATTAGGATGTATTATTGTAAATAGTATGGAATTAGTGTCCAAAATACTAGAAAAGGAGAAATCATTATGCCAAAAGTGAACGATATGGCGAAGAGCGAAGATCAGTGGGCAATATCCTTTTCCGCTCCACAGCGCACTACTGAAGTTGCATTTACAATCAATGCGTACTGCGAAAAATATAATTGTATCCCTGTAAGTGTTAGTATCGCCTATAATAACAGGGACTCGCTTAGCGGCTCTCTGGATGTTGCCGCAATAGTAAAGAAACGATAAGCTGTGATTCTACAGAGAAAGATTATCTTCGCAAGATAAGGAGATTTCAAATGCCTAAAGATGAAAATAATTTCGATTATAATGATTATGTGAAATCACATACCGATCCCGATACCCTACGAAAAAATGGACTTAAAAATATAGGATGCTTGACAGCAATTTTTCTTGTGGTTATCATTTTTGTAATCGCTGTGTATCGTGCGTAAGATTCTAACTCAAACAATGCCAAGAAAAGACTTCTCATAGGTTTTTTATATGTAATCCTAATAATAGAGCTAAACAAGAACAACCATATTCCTTGCTAAATGATGGGACAGTAATCCCTTCTCTAGAATACATGGAGGTTAATTAATGTCACGTCCAGACCAATCTTTTTTTCTTGCCCATTTCACAAAGAATGGAAAGAATTATGATGGCTCTATGGGGCCGCATGATGAAATAAGTGAAATGTCAGCGTTTGAACGGTTAATTAGTATTATTGAAAGCAGAAGAATAAATGCATGTGAGTTACCCTGGACGAATCAAAAAGCAATTTGTTTTACAGAATGTCCGTGGAGCAGTTTGTTGCGGCATGCTAAAGTATATAGTCCCTATGGAATCGGGTTTACGAAAAAACTAATCTATTCCCGAGGTGGAAATCCTGTTATATACGCAAATCCGAATTTGTTTGACAAACAGAAATGGGACAAAAAAGTCTATCCATTTGTTACTCCGTTTGTTCCGTCATACGCGCCTGCTACTACAAAAAACAAAAAGCCATTTTACGGAAAACCTGTTGATTATTCCCACGAAAGAGAATGGCGAATTACTAGGGATTTCACTTTTCAATATAAGTATGTTACATTTGTGATATTAGATAAATACTGTGATATGGACAAAATACCTTCTACTATCATTAAAGACATAGGCGCGGATAAATTTATATTTATGGATACATACAGAAAAATCGAAGAACTATGGCCTACGCATATCATGGAATAGATTTGATGCATTAAGGCTCAACATTTCCTCCTATTTCCTTCCACCGATATTGCAGCGAAAACAAGAGCAAAACCGATTGTACGGGCTGAACAAGCATAAAAAACCCTCTGCCGTTTTAGGGGCAGAGGGTTTCGTTAATTCGTATCGGATTATTTCTTGTCCTTGATCGCGGCCTGGGCGGCTGAGAAAAACCTTTTATATTATTTCATTGTCTTCTTGACGGGTTGCGGTTCAAACAGACCATTCCGGCGTATTATCACATATCGGCCATAAGGAGCTTGATGAATACATCCACGCCGGGATTGAGATTGTCGCGGTTCCACAGCATCACGCAGTCGGTCTCACCGGCATCCGAGATCGGGAGCTTTTCCAGCCCTGGAACGGAGAAGGCATGGTGATCTTCGGGCAAAATGGCGTTCCCCCAGCCCTGCTCCAGCATCATGAGCTGCGTTTCCACGCTGTCGCAGTACAGACAGTGCGGCTCGACACCGTGGGAGCGGCAGCGCTGGATCCAGTTTGCCGCGGGCTCGGAATGCTCGTCGCCCACGAAAATGAGCGTTTGGCGCATCAGCTCGTCCAGCACGGTCGCGGCGGAAAACGGCTCCCGATCCCGCGCCGCCAGCGCCAGCGGCACACGGTCGAGCGTCAGCGACTGACGAAACCGATCCGGTGTTCTCGTCCAGAGACAGGCCATGTCCACGCTGCCGTCGTCCAGCGCGCGCTCCAGCGCCTCCCGCTCCATGTGCCGCGGATGGATTTCCAGATACGGAAGGCTCTCATGGAAATAATCCAGCGCCGAGCTCAAGACCTCCGGCAGCACCATTCCCGCGCTCAGTCCGACCATCAGACGGCCGCGCATCCCCTCCTGCGCCTGCCGCACGAGATCCTTGCAGCGCTCCCACTCCGCCTGAAGCTTGGGAATGGTGGCGGCAAGAACGAGTCCGGCAGAGCTGAGCTTCACGCTGTGGTTGTTCCGCACAAGGAGCTGAACGTCCAGTTCCTCCTCCAACGCGGCCACGCTGCGGCTCAGCGCCGACTGGCTGACGTACAAATCGCGGGCAGCCTCGGAAAAATTCAGCCGCCGAGCGATTCCCATAAAATACTGAAGCTGTTTGATCGTCACAATACATCACCGAGCCCACTATACCACGGATCTGTTATGAATTCAATGCATAACAAGTTGTTTTAATAATATTTCCATATTGCAAAAAATGCGTGTATAGTGAAATCAAGCAAACAGTCGATCCCGACGGATTCGGGTTAAGTTTTCATGAAGGAGATCATGGATATGACGACCATTGAAGAAATCTCTCAAGCTGTGGAAGCGGGGAAGCTTAAGGTGGTAAAGGAGCTTGTCCCTCGCGCGATCGAGGAAGGTATTCCGGCGCAGACGATCCTCAACGACGGTCTGCTGCACGGCATGAACATCATCGGCGATGCCTTCACCCGTGACGAGGCCTACGTGCCCGAGGTACTGGTATCGGCGCGCGCCATGAACAAGGGCGTGGAGCTGCTCAAGCCCATTCTGGCGCAGGAGGGCGCGGCGAGCATCGGCAGAGCCGTCATCGGCACGGTGCAGGGCGACCTGCATGACATCGGGAAAAACATCGTCCGGCTGATGATGGAGAGCCGGAACATCGAGGTCATCGACCTTGGCGTAGACGTGCCGGCGGAAGTCTTCATCCAGACCGCCATTGAGCAGAACTGCGACCTCATCTGCTGCTCGGCGCTTCTGACCACCACCATGCCGATGATGCAGGCCGTTGTGGACGCGGCCAAAGCGGCGGGGATCCGCGAAAAAGTTTTGATCATGGTGGGCGGCGCGCCCGTGACGCAGGAATTCTGCGACGAGATCGGTGCCGATGCCTACACGGAAGACGGCAACACCGCCGCGCTTTGCGCCGCGGAGCTTCTCGCCGCCAAAAAAGGAGCCTGAGCCGTGAATATTCTCCAATGGAAACAGCAGCTGCTTGCAGCCGAACGAAAAAAAGCGCTTCCCGTCCTCAGTTTCCCTGCCGCTCAGCTTCTGGGCGTTTCCGTCCGTTCCCTCGTTTCAGACGCCGAGCTCCAGGCTGAGGGCATAACCACGATCGCCGCACGCTGCGACACCGCCGCCGCCGTGTCCATGATGGATCTGTCGGTGGAGGCCGAGGTCTTCGGCTGTCAGGTACACTTTTCCGATAACGAGGTCCCCACCGTGACCGGCACGCTCATCGAAACGCCGGAGGAGGCCGAGGAACTCCCCGTCCCCGCCGTGGGCGCGGGTCGCACCGGTCTTTGCGTGCAGGCCGTGGGCATGGCGAAACAGCGCATCACCGACCGCCCCGTGTTCGCGGGCGTCACCGGCCCCTTCTCGCTGGCGGCACGGCTGACGGGCGTTTCCGAGGCACTGTATCTCTGCTACGATGAGCCGGAAATGCTTCATCTGCTTCTGGAAAAGGCCACGGCTTTCTCGCTGGCCTACATCCGCGCCTTCAAGGACGCGGGCGCAGACGGGGTCGTGATGGCGGAGCCGGCCGCAGGGCTGCTCTCGCCGGATATGATGAGCCTGTTTTCCACGCCCTACGTCCGGCAGATCATCGATGCCGTGCAGGACGAGCACTTCGGCGTGATCTACCACAACTGCGGTGCCACCGTGCTGCGGACCACGGATCAGTTGACCTCGCTGGGCGCCCTCGGTTATCATTTCGGAAACTCAGTCAGCATGAAGACCATGCTGGAGCTCATGCCGCAGGATGCCCTCGTCATGGGCAATATCGACCCCGCCGCACTGTTCTGCCACGGAACGCCGGAGGCCATGCGGAATGCGGTGCATGAGCTGATGGAGCAGTGCGGGTCTTATCCCAATTTCATCCCCTCTTCCGGTTGCGACATCCCGCATCAGAGTCCTTGGGAAAACATCGCCGCCTTCTTCTCCGCCGTGGCAGACTGACCCGGCCGCCGGCAACGAAGCAGAACACTTTTAAACCCAAATCATAAAGCATCCAAGGATGTACCGGTCAAGAAAAGAAAAGAAAAATATAATTTTTTTCAGCGTGTTTTTTACTTCTTCCTTTGACATATGGTGTTACTTCCTATAGTATATGAAAATCCAATCAGCGCGTTAATTTATTATTTAACATTTCATCGCCGGACGGCACAAAAAAAACAGATGAGGACGGCCAATATGAAAAACGCACTTTGGACCCCCGACGAAACACGCATAGCTTCCTCCCGCATGAAGCGGTATATGGACTATGTGAATAAGCAATATCAGAAAACCTTTACCGCTTACAAGGAGCTTTACGACTGGTCTGTCCGCGAGGTAGAGACATTTTGGGGCTCTCTCTGGGACTATTTCGACATCATCGCCTCCGAGCCTTACACCGCCGTGTGCGACGATCTGAGCAAATTCCCGGGCTGTGAATGGTTTGTCGGCGCAAAGCTGAATTACGCGGAGAATATGCTGCGCTTCTGCCGGGACGCGGACGGGATCGGCATTGTATTCTGCGGCGAAGGAGGTCGGCGCAGCGAGTATTCCCGCGCAGAGATCTATTCGCAGGTGACCCGGCTGGCATCAGCCCTGTGCAGGGACGGAGTGCAGCCGGGTGACGTGGTCGCCGGGTATCTGCCCAATCTGGCGCAGACCGTCATCGCCATGCTGGCCGCTTCGGCGATCGGCGCTGTCTGGTGTTCCTGTGCAACGGACATCGGCCCCGCCGCCGCGGTGGATCGCATAGGGCAGGTCAATCCGGTGGTGCTGATCACCGCCGACGGCTACAGCTATAAAAACAAGCCCTTTGACGTGCTGGCAAACGCAAAAGTGATCGCGGAGAAAATCCCCTCCCTTCGTCGCGTGGTGGTCGTCCACTACGCCGGCTGCGGCAGCACGGGGGACATCCCCGACGCTCTTATGTGGGACGAATATCTGACGGACCGGGAGTGCACCGACTTCCGCTTTGTGCAGCTTCCCGCCAGTCATCCGCTCGTCGTCATGTTCTCCTCCGGCACGACCGGGACGCCCAAGTGCATGGTCCAGTCCGCCGGCGGTTTGCTGCTCAACCAGCTCAAGGAGCTCGTGCTGCACAGCAACATCTGCGAGGGCGAGACCCTGCTTTATATCACCAGCTGCAGCTGGATGATGTGGAACTGGCAGGCCGCCGCCCTCGGCACCGGCGCAAAGCTGGTGATATTCGACGGCAACCCCGCCTATCCCGACGATTCCGCCATCTGGCAGATCGTGGAGCGCGAGAAGGTCACGGTCTTCGGTCTTTCCGCCAGCTACATCCACGGCCTGATGAGCAAAAGCTTCTACCCGAACGAGCACACGGATCTGTCCCGCCTGAGGTCGGTTTCCCAAACGGGCTCCGCCCTGTCCGAGGAGGGCTTTGCGTTCATCTACGAACACATAAAAAAAGATCTGCACTTCAACTCCATCGCCGGCGGCACTGACATCAATGGCTGCTTCGCCATCGGCAACCCGATGCTCCCCGTGTACTCAGGTGAGCTCCAGGCCCCCGGTCTCGGCATGAAGATCGAGTGCTACGGCGATGACAGCGGCAAGCCCGTGCGCGACGAACAGGGGCAGTTAGTGTGCGAATGCCCCGCCCCCTCCATGCCGCTGTACTTCTGGAACGACCCGAACGGCGAGCGTTACCATGCCGCCTATTTTGACGTATATCCCGGCATCTGGCACCACGGCGACTACGTCCTATTCCACGGCGACACCGGCGGCGTGACCTTCTACGGCCGCTCTGACTCCATTCTGAAGCCCTCCGGCGTGCGCATCGGTACTGCCGAGATTTACAATCAGGTGGATAAACTGCCGGAGATCGTGGATTCACTTGCCATCGGACAGCAGTATCAGGGCGACCAACGGGTGCTTCTGTTCGTGCTTTGCAAGGACGGCGTGACGCTGGACGAGGATCTGCAAAACCGGATCCGAACCATCCTGCGCACGAACGCCTCCCCACGCCATGTTCCGTCGCTGATCCTGCAGGTCCCGGACATTCCCTGCACGCTCAACGGGAAAAAGGTGGAGAGCGCCGTCACGAACATCGTCAACAAGCGCGCGGTCACGAACCGGGACACCCTGCGAAACCCGCAGTGCCTGGATTATTATGCCGCGCTCGCGGCATCCCTGTGAGCTCTGCCCTTTCCGGAGACAAATATAATAGTCTAAAAAGCAACTGCATTTTTCACTCGATCTTGCCTGTGTGCAAATGGATGTCGTCCAATCATATTTTTTCTTCGTTTTTTATGCTACAAGACCTGTTTTTGCGTAACAAAAACAGGTCTTGTTTGACAAGCTGAAGCGGTAGGGTTTTTTCCCTGCCGCTGATTGCTTATTTACCGTAAAGCATACGGATGAGATACTCGTTCAGGTCGGCGGAGGATTGGGCCGCCTGCTCCGGCGTCCAGCTTTGGAAGCCCTCGCCGGATTTGAAGCCCAGCTTACCCTCGTCACGCAGCTTTTTCAGCAGCGGTGAGGGGCTGTGACTGTCCTCCAGATCCTGTAGAATATAGTCGTGGATATTATAGGTCAGGTCGGTGCCCACCATGTCGGCGTTTTCGAGCGGGCCGAGCTGAGGCAGGCGCAGGCCGAAGGAATAACGCACGGCCTCGTCCACGGTGGCGGCATCGGCGATACCGCGCTCCACGATGGAGATAGCCTCGCGCCACAGCGCGTGCTGCATACGGTTGGCAATGAAGCCCGGCACATCCTTTTTGCAGAGCACGGGTTTTTTGCCCACGCTGCGCAGCACATCCATCACCGTTTCGGCCGTCTCGTCGGAGGAGGCATCGGACTTGATGACCTCCACCAGAGGGATAAGGTGACCGGGGTTCCAGAAATGCGTGCCGACAAAGCGTTCTCGGTAGGTCATCTTCGCGCTGATCTGGGAGGGACTCATGACGGAGGAGTTGGTGCAGAAGATCGCATCCGGACGGCAGCGTGCCTCCAGCTTGGCAAAGGTCTCCTGCTTAACGCCCATGTCCTCAAAGACGGCCTCCACGACGAAATCCGCCTGCGAAATGAGGGGGCTGTCGATGTCGGTGGTGAATTGGATGCGGCTGAGTCTTGCATCCACTTCCTCCGGCGTTAGGATGCCTTTTTCCACGAGCTGCTTGGTGTTGGTGCGGATGCCCGCCTCCACGTCGGTGGGATAGATGTCGTACAGGGCTACGTCAAAGTCCGGATTGGAGGCAAAGACGAGCGCGATGTTTTTGCCCATCAGACCTGCGCCGCATACAAGAATATGTTGAATATCGGTCATGTTGTATACCCTTCTTTGATTCCCGTTGGGAAAAGTGTTGTAGAGCGGATCAGTCGTCGTAAACTTCCTCGTAATCCGCGTCGTCGGGGGTGCGTGCGCCGTCATAGAGATAGTCGCCCGCCAAGCCGCAGTCGGGGCAATTACCGAATCGGTCTCCGAACTCGGGGATGAGGTCGGCGGCATATTTGAACCGGCGTCCGCATTGGGGGCAGCGGTAATAAAAGAAGCAGGGTCCCCAGCTCATTTGGCAAGCCCTAGGATCTCACGGGCCTCATCCGGCGTGGCGACCTCGTTGCCGTACTCGCGGATGACACGGGCGGCACGCTCGACGAACTGACGGTTGCTGTCCGCCAGCACGCCGCGGCTGTACATGACGTTGTCCTCCATGCCCACGCGGATATGGCCGCCCATGGCGACCGCGCCGTAGATCATCTCCATGGCGGAGTGACCGACGCCGAAGCAGCTCCATGTGGAGCCGGGGCACAGAGATTCCATGGTTTCTTTCATAAACACGAGGTTTTTCAAGCTGCCGGGGATGCCGTTGGCGCAGCCCATGCAAAACTGGAAGTGGAGCGGTGCTTTCAGCACGCCCTTTTTCAGATAGTAGGCGGCGTTGGCGATCATGCCGGGGTCAAAAGCCTCGATCTCGGGCTTCACGCCCCATTCCTGCATATTCTTCCCCAGCTCCTCAAGGAAGGCTGGCGGATTGAGGAAGAGGCTGGTGTTCAGCCAGTTCATGCTGCCGCAGTCATAGCTGCCCATCTCGGGACGCAGCTCCTGCAGGTGCATCTGACGGGTCTCGTCGGTAGCCTTGAGGTCGCCGGAGGTGGTCAGGTTCAGCACGATGTCGCAGTCGGGATGCTGTTCGCGGAGCAGATGAACGGTCTCGCGGAACTTGTCGGCGGACATGGTGCCGTTGCCCTGGTCGTCGCGCATATGCAGATGGGCGATGGCGGCGCCGGCCTGCCAGCAGTCATAGACGTCGTTCGCGATCTCCTGCGGGGTCATGGGGACGTTGGGGTTATTGGCTTTCTTGGGCCATTGCCCGGTGGGGGCGATGGTAATGATGGTTTTCTTCGCCATAACGATCACTCTTTCTACATGAATTTGCATAGAACAGGCGGGAAAAGTCGGTCAGACTTTTCCCGCTTGTACGGGTGTATTATTTGTTGCGGTTGAACAGCTTCTGCATATATTCGAGGCCGCTGTCGCCGTTGCCCTCGGGGAAGCCGTAGCCGGTGCCGCCGTAGGCATAGGTGCGATCGGGCACGCCCTTGACCAGCAGATCCTCGTCGATCTCCGCGGTGCAGCGCGCCATGGAGCCGTCGCCCATGTACCAGCGCAGGGGGAAGCAGTTGAAGCGGAACCACACGCCGGCCGGAATCTTGTCCAGGTCGCCGCCCAGGTTCTCCACACCGACGATGCCGTGACCCAGCATCTCCTTGTGGCAGGGCTCCCAGGTGCCCCATACGCCCAGGTTTTCCAGCTCGCCGAACTTCTCGTCGTAAGCTTCCTGGCCGTGGATGCGGATATACTCGAACTTATCGAACTCTGCGAAGGCTTCCTCGCCGAAGAGCTCTTTGTATTCCTCGATGATGGTCTTGCCGGTGGCGCCCAGCAGATCCATGCGGGTCATGCCGTTCAAGCTCATGGCGGTGTGCAGGGGGTGATCCAGAGCCTGAGAGTCCATGGCGACGCACTTGACCTTGTTCTTCACGAACCACTTGCCGGCGTCGATGCCGGTACCGGCGGCGTAGTGATAGTAGGCCTTGGTGTCGTCAAAGAGACGGTGCATTCCGGTATTGAGGCAGATGATCTTGCCTTCGAGGTCCTTCTGGTCGATGCCGTACTTGGCGCAGGCGGCGTCAAGGTGCTTGTCGGTGATGAGGCCCCAGGGCTCGATGTCGATTTTCAGAACGACAGCGGTGCCGGTGTAGGCGTCGACGGGCATCTCATGGGTGTAGCGGGCGCGGCGGCCGTCGAACTCATACTCCATGACGTGACGGGGCGCGTCGCAGTGGGTGCCGGTGTGCATTGTGCAGGTGATCTTCTGCGTCAGAACGCCGCCCTTTGCCATCGTGTGCGTGTTGTCGATGACCGGCTTGTCGAAATACGG
>JAZUEL010000018.1:0-3016 GCA_045640125.1 Oscillospiraceae bacterium | reverse complement strand
CGCGCTCGAACTGGGGACGGGGATATTCACTTCTGGGAAGCATAAAAGCACCTCCGTATATTGATAAAGCTATTTTACCATACACGGAGGATAAATTCCATATCTTTTGAAAATTTGTGTCACCTTGCGGGCGGCGCGGAGTGGGGATACTGCACCGCGATGCGGTTTTCCGGCTTCACGTCCACCGCGTAGATCACCAGCAGGAAGAGCCATTCGAGGGGCTTCATGAGGAAATAGACGATATCCGCGGCGGTTTTTGTTTTGATATAGCGCGAAATGGGAAGCCCCGTTTTGTCGTAGAAGCTCCGCACCGCCCTGTGGAAGCGGGGCGTCTTTTCATGGATGATGTCCTCAAAGGCGTTGGCGATGCAAAGCTGACGGTTGACCATCACCGTGTGCCCGTGTCGGATGCCGGTGCGCAGGGGCTTTACCACCTTTTTGTGTCCCGTGGCGGCAACCGTGCACAGATAATGCCCGTCATAGGGCATGGACGGCGGCGCTATTTTTTGAGACATCGTCCAGTCCGCCGTCTCCGTCCACGCCTTGATCACGCTGTCCGGCTCCTGCCCGAACAGGGTAAGAAACAACACCGTGAGGCCGAGAAGCGGAATCATCAGGATGAGCCCCGCAAGCGGGAGATTCGCGCCGTCCGCAAACAGTCCTTTCATACGGGCGTACTTTGTGCCCATGTCACCGCGTAACAGCGCCGCGTCTTTTTCAAAAACGGTGATCGCAATGGTTTTGATGTAAAGCAGGATGAGGTTCATGGGGAACAGCATAAGGTAAAGCGGAAAGAAATCACTGAGCGGCCGACCAAAAGCGCTTACGCACTGAACACACCACAGTACGCACATCGCACCGCCGATATACATCCCCGCGATGCTTCCCGCCATCAGAAGCGGCGGCTGCTTGGAAAAAGGCACCCAGCGCAGCACCGCGTAGCCGACAAGCCCCAGTGCCGAGAGCACAAGAACGGTGGGCGCACGGGACAAGCTCAGGGGCGAATGCATTTGAATTTCATAAATGACCTCGTTCCAGTCGACGGGCACGATGTCGCTCACCTCAAACACGAGCAGATACAGAAACAGCACGCCCAGCGCAATGGCGATGCTTTCGATGATTTTTCTGCGCAGCGAATCCGTCCTCCGCGTCAGAAACAAAATAAGCGTAACGATATTCCAGACGGTAAGCCCGATCGGGCTAAGGATAATCAAAAATAAAGTAAGCATTGCAAGAAAATCGGCCACGGCACAGCACTTCCTTTCGCAGGTCATCACGGTCACTATAGTGCATCGCATTTCGTTTGTCAATATGTATTTATCGTTTTTCGCTTTTGTCGCAGACAGCGGCTTTACCGCCGCAAACGACATTGACACAATGCTCATCCCTCATTATGATGAATGCATCCAAACAGGAAAACGCTACGCGCCGCGGCGACATTTTACACGTTATTAACGGCGTATTTCAATCTTGCAAATCCGCTCAGTCGGCTATATAATGAACCCGAACGGGGGAACAGACCATGAATATCATTATACTGGATGACGACACAAAAGACAGATCGGCACTCCGTGAAGCCGTGCAGGACGCCGATGACTCCGAAAGCCGCCGCATCGTGGAGTTCGGCAGCGGCGAGGATTTTCTGGAGGCATGGGAGAAGGGACTTTCCTGCGATATACTGTTTACGGATATTGAGCTCGATCGGTTCATGAGCGGCATGGAAGTCGCGCGTCGGGTCCGCCGGGTAGACCGTTATATGCCCATCGTGTTCGTGACAAACTTCGCGTCCTACGCCTGCGAGGGCTATACGGTCGAGGCCATGCGCTACCTCATGAAGCCCGTGAACGCGCAGGCCGTAAAGGAATGCATCGAGCTTGCCGGTGCGCGGGACGACGAAAGCACGCTCATAACCGTGTCGACGGAAAAGCAGACCCTGCTTGTGCCGCTCAAATCGATTTTATATATCGAAGTGCTGGGGCATCAGCTCACCTATCATACCCGTGATTCGGGCGCGGTGTCCGCGCGGCAAACCATATCCTATGCGGAGGCACAGCTAAAGCGCGGGGTATTTGTGCGCTGTCACAGGAGCTTCATCGTGAATCTCAAGTATGTGCGCAAATTCCGCACCGACTGCGTAACGCTGGCGGACGGCAGCGAGATCCCCATCGGCAGAAAATACGCCCGCGCGTTCTGCGGGGCATTCGATGCCTATTATCTGGGAAAGGGGCTGATGGGATGAGCACGGCTTTTGAAATCGCGGTCAACCTGTTTCAGGGTTTTATGATGATCGGCTTCATGCGGGCGAAATTGAAAGCGCAAAAGAGCAGCCCGCTTTGGCTTGACGCCGCCTTTGTCCTGCTGATCGCGGGATGGTTGACCCTCTACCTGTTCCTTCCTGTCCCTGTGCCCGATACCGTGATTATTATCGTCCCGTTCCTTTATGCGGCCGCGACCGGGAGAGGCAGTTGGCTTGGCAGAGTGCTATGGACAGCGGTGCTGTATGGTGTCATGGCCGGTATCTCGTGGCTTTCCATAGGCATATATCAAAACTTGTTTCATATTGACATCGCACGGCTCGCCGAGCCGTCTGCCCTGCGGGTCGGGTTTTGCGTGATTACCAACACGGCAATGGCAGTCACTTTGCATTTCATCGTCAAAATCAGAAAGCACGAAAGTGCGAACGACACCGCGGCATATATCACGGTACTGCTCATTGTGCTCGAAGTCACCGCCACGGATATGTTCTATATTTACTCAACCGATCCGCTGCACGGCGAAGCATATCTCATTATCGCAATCACAGGCGGCATCGGCTGCGCCGTGCCCACGTTCCTGCTGTATGAAATCATGAGCCGCAGTGCGGAAAAAAGGCACATGGAACAGATGATGGATGAGACTGCCGTTCTGAGCCGCAAATATCAGCAGGATATGGAAGCACTGTATCAGCGCATTCTGACCGCTCAGCATGACCTCCGCCATCAGATGGGCACCATCACCCAACTGCCGCCAAGCGAAG
>JAZUEL010000017.1:0-6660 GCA_045640125.1 Oscillospiraceae bacterium | reverse complement strand
CCCCCCCCCCCCTTTTCCCCCCCAAATAAACAAAAAACCCCCCCCCCGCGAAGGGGGGGGGGGTTTTTCGCTTTCAGGAAAAAACAAGGGTGAAACGAGCTATTATTTTCGCGTAACAAAAGAAACAAAACGAGAACAAAGAAGCAATAATGCGGATAAAAACGGGAACATTTCGGAAACAAAAAATCACAGCGTGGTGACAAAGATGAAAAATGGTTTCATTCACTTCCATACCGCACGTCGATATGATATACTCAGCCATACAAAATTTATTTTGCGGAAAACTGCGCTGTTCTCGGAGCTGCTTTGTCCTCGACCGCGGCGCAAAAAAAGGAGGAAACGCAATGAAGAAACAGTACACGCGCGGACTGTCTTTCCTGATGACCCTCTGCATGGTGTTCTCCCTGTTCACCTGCCTGGGCGTCGGCGCGTTCGCGGACGATGGCGAGCTTGCGCTCGACGCGGAAGTCGTCGTCGTCGAAGAGGAAGTCGTTTTGGAAGAAGCGGCTGTTGAGGAAGAAGTCGTCGTCGAGGAAGCAGTTCCCCTGGAGGCGGCTCAGGGCTGTAAACACTGGGTGGATTATGGCGGTACCTTGAGCAAAGTTTCCGGCAAGGAAGCGACCTGCAAGGAAGCCGGTTACAGGGATTGCTACAAGTGCAGCAAGTGCGGCGATTATTTTGAAAATACCGGCACTTTCACTACGAAATACGAAAAGATTAACAACTATGAGCAGTGGCAAAAGGGTGCCGGCAAGATCGAGAAGGATGCCGACAAGCATTCGGCTGAATCCAAACCGATCGAGGCGAAGGCTGCCACCTGCGTGGAGGACGGTCTGAAAGCAACATTCGAGCACAAGTTTGGCATTAGTTCTAAACAATATGACGTCTATTCGTGCCCTGATTGCGGTGCGTATTTCGTTAAAGACGGGAAGCAGGTTCACAATCTGACCGAGACTGAGAAAGCGTCTCTCGTCACCGAAAAGCTCGGCCACGATCTGAAGGATGTGGCGGGTCTTGCCGCTACCTGCACCACCGACGGCTATGAAGCTGCCAAACAGTGCAAGCGTGAGGGCTGCAAGGCTTACTTCACCACCGATGAAAAACCCATTGAGAACTATGATGAGTGGAAGACGGGCGCCGGCAAGATCGAAGCGCTCGACCACGACATGAAGCTGGCCGGAGAACGTCTCGATCCCACCTGCACCAAGGCCGGACATCTGGCGTATTACCAGTGCAACCGCAACGGCTGCAAGCTCTACTTCTATAAGCTGAGCGATCTTGCGCCCGCGCCTGAGCTTGGACTGGACAGCGCAACAGCCGACGAGTACGCTCTGATCGGCGATGGCAGTACGGCTGCTCTGAATACGTGGCTCACCGAGGGCGCCGGCTATATCAAGCCTCTCGGCCACGACATGGGCGATCCGGAAGATGACGGAAACGGCACCACCCATACCCGTGCTTGCAAGCGTGAGGGCTGCGAGTACTCGGAGCCCGAGGATCACACCTTTGAGGACGGCGAATGCACGGTCTGCGGCGCGGAAGAGCCCGTGACCAAGGTGACGGTCAAGTTCAGTGGAAACACGTTTGGCACCGTTCAGGGGCTCCCTGAGAATCAGCAGGTCGCTATGGGCGGCAAGGTCACGAAACCTGCGTCTGACCCCACGCGTCAGGACTATGAGTTCGGCGGCTGGTATAAGGAATGGCAGTGCAGGACGGCATGGGATTTCGATACGGATGTCGTTGACAAGGACACCACTCTCTATGCGAAGTGGAACCGACTCTATAAGGTGACCTACAACGCCATGGGCGGCGAGCTCGAGGGTGCTTCGACGGTCTTGCTGACCAAGCTGCCCGCTACCCTGCCGACTGCCACGAGAGACGGTTATGCGTTCGGCGGCTGGTATCTGGACTGGCGGCTGACTCGGGAGGCCGAGCCCGGTACGGAGCTGAATGGTAATGTCACTCTCTATGCCAAGTGGGACGAGATTCACGTCTGCAAGGACAATCTGACCCCTGTTTCCGCAGTGCCCGCCACCTGCGAGAACTCCGGCAATAAGGGATATTATACCTGCGAATGCGGCAAGAACTATGAGGACGCAGAAGCCAAAGAGCTCATCGGCGATGATGTGGTGCTTGCTGCGTGGCTCGCCAAGGGCGGCAAAGGCTATATCGCGCCTCTCGGCCACGACATGGGCGAGTGTGTGGATAACGAGAACGGCACCACCCATACCAGTACCTGCAAGCGTGCCGGCTGCGGATACTTTGTTGTCGCGGATCACGATTTTGGGAGAAACGGCTTATGCGTTGACTGCGGCGCGAAAAAGCACGTCTGCAAGGACAATCTGACCCCTGTTTCCGCAGTGCCCGCCACCTGCTGCACCCTCGGCTGCAAGGAATATTATACCTGCTCCTGCGGCAAGAACTTTTATGACAAAAACGCCAGATACGAGATCCAGAATCTGGCTTTGTGGAAAGCCACTCTCGGTCTGATTGCCATCGATCCCGATAACCATGCAACCGAGCCGAAGCGGACGGAGCAGAAGGATCCCACCTGCACCGAGACCGGCCTGAAGGCTTACTACTACTGCGAATCCTGCGAGCGCTATTTCGCGGTCAACAACAAGGGCGAGATCGGAACGCGCATCGGCGATGAAAATTGGTTTGACGATTGGTGCAAGACCGATCCTAAGACGAACCGTCTCAACTGGGGCGGTCTGCTCCCCGCGCTCGGCCACGATCTGGCGGATGTGAAGGGTCTTGACCCCACCTGCACCGAGGCCGGACATCTGGCGTATTACCAGTGCGAGGACTGCGAACTCTACTTCTCCGATGAAGAGGGTACGGTTATCGGCGATGCGGACGCTCTGGATGCTTGGCTCGCCGAGGGCGGCGAAGGCTATATCGCGCCTCTCGGTCACGATACGAAGCCCGTGGCGGGTCTTGACCCCACTTGCTGCGAGGACGGTTTCAAAGAAGCCTACCAGTGCAAGCGCTGCGAACTGTTCCTCACCACCGAGGGCGAGGTTATCGGCGATGATGAGGACTATGAAACTTGGAAGCTGGATCCCGACGGCGGTCTGATCCCTGCGCTCGGCCACAACATTCAGTTGGCTGCGGAACGTCTCGAGCCCACCTGCACCGAGGCCGGACATCTGGCGTATTACCAGTGCGACCACGAAGGCTGCAAGCTCTACTTCTATGACATGGACGATCTCGCGCCCGCGATCAGGGAACAACTGCTTCAGTTGGACAGCAAGGTTCTCAGCTTTGGTCTGATCGGCGATAAGGCGGATCTGGACAAGTGGCTCGCCGAGGGCGGCGACGGTTATCTCGAACCTCTCGGTCACGACTGGAGCGACTGGGAAGATAACGGCGACGGCACTCACAGCCGTGCCTGCGTGAACGATCCCACGCATGTGGAGACCGAGAAGCACGAGTACAAGGACGGCAAGTGCGTGGATTGCGGCGCGAATGAGCCCAAGCCCGCTCCCAAGGCTCCCAAGACCGGCGACAACGGCCATGCCCTCCTATGGGCGGCTCTGGCGCTGACCATGGGCTGCGGCGCGACCGCGGTCGTGCTGAAGAAAAAGCACAACTGATTCATAAGCAATAAAAAGAGAGAGCTCCTCGGAGCTCTCTCTTTTTTTGATCTGCTCGCCCGAAGTGAATTCGGGCGGCATAATCCTCGGGGCATACGCCCCTTGCGGATTTACGCCCGCCCCCGGCGGGCGGCTTGCGCTGACCGCGCTTCGCAGACGATTTGATCTGCTCGGGCGAAGTGGCTTCGGGCGTTTTCTATTTAGGATAAAAGCTCCTGCTCGATGTCCCGCAGGGCGTTCTCGGCTTCTTTGAGCCCGTAGAGGTGAAACAGCGGCCAGACGTGGTTCATGCCCTTGCCCGTCACGAGGCGAAGCTCACAGCCCGCGTTTTCCGCCCGTTCCGCGAAGCGGAGGGCGTCGGGGTAAAGCAGCTCGCGCGTGCCGATGTAGAGCGTGATGGGGCAGAGATCGGAGAGCTCGCCGTACAGCGGACTGGCGGGCGCCTCCGTCACGGAGCCGTCCCCCGCCCAGAGCGAGCCCGCAAAGCGGAGCGTCTCGCGGTCGAGCTTGGGGTCTTTGCGCTCGTAAGGAGCCATGGCATCGTTTTCCATGGACACATCGAGCCACGGCGAGATCAGAATAAGCCGATCCGGGTCATTTTGTCCCTCGGCGGCGAGGGTCTGCGCCAGTGCCAGCGCCATGCCGCCGCCCGCGGAGTCGCCCATGAAATACACCGTTTCCGCGCCCATGGGCTGCACGCAGTCGGCGCAGAAGGCGGAGAGGATGTCGCAGGCCTCGGCGGCGCTGTAGTCCGGCAGCTTGGGATAGACGGGCACGAGCACGCGCACGCCCGTATCCCGCGAAAGCCGGTCGATGAAGCGCCAGTGCAGGCTGCCGGGCTGGTCGATATGCGTGCCGCCGCAGAAATAGACCGCGAGGCGTTCGGAGTCGTAGTTTTCGGGGATGAACAGATAACATTCCATCCCGTCCTCGCCGTAGGTGAAGTGCTGATACGGCGTTTCCAGCTCCTCCGGCAGACGGATGGGGCGTCTGTTTACGTCGGTGCGAACCTTGAGCCAGTGCGCCTCGCCCTGCGTCATGCTGTCCCGCCCGTTCCGGCGCAGCTCCCATTCAAAGACGGTGGCGTTGAGGCTGCGGTGATAGAGGAGCCGGTTGCCGCCTACGATGAGCAGCGGCAGCAGCACCAGAACGGCAACGGCGAGAATCAATATTCTCCGAATCGTTTTATCCATCGCGCCGCCTCCCGTTCTTTTCCGGCAGCTCCGACACGATCGCCGCGCCGAGGATCAGCACCGCGCCGAGCAGACCGAGGATATCCATCGGCTCATGCAGCAGCGTGAAGCCGAGGATGCAGGCAACGATGGGGTCGATGTAGCTTAAAATGGCGGCGGTCTGGGCGGGGAGATGCCCCACCGCGCCGAAATACAGCGCATAGCAGACACCGGTGTGCACCATGCCGACCACCAGCACCAAAAGCAGCACGAGCGGTGTCCACTCCGCGGCGGCGATCTCGCCCTGCATCAGCACATAGGGGATGAGCACGATGCCCGCCGTGCCGAGCTGGATGAGCGTTTTGTCAAAGGCATCTATGTCGTGGATGGTCTTGTTGAGCATCATCACGAAGGCGTAGAGCAGCGCCGCGCCTATGCCGAGCGCGACACCGGTGAAGTCGCCGTCGAGCCCGCCGGAGCATACGCCGGACACCGGCACCATGCCGGCCAGCGCCGTCGCCGCGCACAGCAGCTTGCGCGTCGTCAGCTTCTCCTTGAACACCAGCGGCGAGGAGAGGATCACGAAGCTCGGTGCGAGGTAGTAGCACAGTGTCGCCGTGGCAACGGTGGTGTGCGCGTAGGCCTCAAAGAGCAGAATCCAGTTGAAGCCGATGGCAGCGCCGGATACGGCGAGGAACAGGAAGTTTTTTGCGATAGCGGCCTTGTCCGGCTTCCGGCGGCGCAGCAGCATCAAAAGCAGCAGAAACGCCGCACCGATGAGCCCGCGCAGCATGGCGAGATAGCCGGAGCCAAGCGGGATCCAGCGGCGAAAGATGCCGACCGTGCCGAAAACAACCATGGAGGCGATCAGGCTGAGTTTGGATTTTGTCTGTGTATTCATGGGCATTCTCCCAGTTTGATTCAGCGTGATGCCGACAGTATAGCACAATAAGAATGCCTCCGACAAGGCTGTCGGAGGCATTTTTTGTTCGGATGTCAGGCTTCGGGGGCGGGGTCCGCTTCGGGCTCGGTCTCGGGGGTGTTGGCATCCACGACGTTGCCGAAGTCGCCTTTCAGACCATCCACGGCCTGCTGCGCCTTTTCTTTCACGGTGTTGAGCACCTCGGGCGCTTTTTCCTTTACGGTGTTGACGACCTCGGGAGCTTTCTCCTTGATGGTGTTAAGCACCTCGGGCGCTTTTTCCTTGACGGCCTCCGCCGTTTCCTGATACAGCTCGCCGGCAGCCTTGACGACCTCGTCAAACACGCCTGCGCTCTCCGGAGCGGCTTCGCCCTCCGGACGGTTGGCTTTCACTTTCTCCGCGACCTTCATGGCCGCCACGGTGGTACCGGCAACAACACCGGCACCGAATAATTTCTTAAACAGTCCCATGCGATGACCTCCTTATTGGTTTTATTTTACCTCTGCATTCATTATATCATACTTGGCAAGCCCCCGTGAAATATTCTTTTCTTTTTCCTCGCGAGGGCTTATAATGGGAGCGGAGGCGATGACAATATGACGGTGATTTGGATCTTTGCGATCGTAATTGTTCTCTATCTGCTGTTGACACTGGCGCTGGCGCGTGTGTCCTGCGGGCGCAAAAAGTCCACGGGCGGACCGATGAAGGTGATGCTTGACCGGCTCGATGCGCAGACTGCCGCCTGCGCGGACATCACGGCTCCGGCGCAGAAATGGCTGGCGGAGCAGACCGCGGAGAGCGTGGCGATATCCGCGGCGGACGGCGTGAAGCTCTTTGGCTCGCTGTATGAAAATCCGGCGGCGCAGGGCGTGCTGATCGCAGTCCACGGCTTCCGCAGCAACGGACTTCACGATTTCGGTGTTGCTGTGCAGGACTATTGGCGGCGTGGCTTTTCCGTGCTGCTGGT
>JAZUEL010000016.1:0-16696 GCA_045640125.1 Oscillospiraceae bacterium | reverse complement strand
CCTCGAATTCCGCCTGACTGGCCGCGTCCTTGCGGCTGACGATGACGGCGGGGATGCCCGCTTTTTCCGCGCGGCCCAGCGCGAAGGCGTTGGGGCTGGAGGAGACGACGAGCTCGATGCGTCCGCTTTTGATAACGCGCTCGTCCGCGTCGATGAGCGCCTGTAAATTTGTGCCGCCGCCCGATACCAGCACGGCGATCTTCACTTTGTCACGCATAGACCTTCTCCTTTATGTTCTCGAGCACCGGCAGCAGCATCCCGCCGAGGGAGTTGCCCAGAATGACGATCCAGAGATAGCTGAAAGCGCGGAGGGACACGATGCCGGAGGCGGCAAAGTAGAACATATCCGCGATGGAGTGCTCGAAGCCCGCAAGGATGAACACGGGGATGGCGAACAGGATGCCGACCACGCTCTGTTTGGTCTTGTAGACACTCACCGCGACGTACATCAGAACGCCGCAGAGAATGGCGCGGATGAGGGTCGATTCGATGCTCTGCGTGAGCTTGGCGGTGCAGGCGGTGTTCGCCGCCTCGCCGATGTTGGGGATGGCGCTGCGGATGATGAGGCCGAGAACGATGGTGGCGATGGCGTTGCCCAGAAGCCCGAGAAGCAGAACGGAGACCTCCTCCCGCGTGTGGCTGAACGTCATGTAGCCGATCTTGCCGGTGAAGAGCGAATAGCCCTTCCAGCAGATGGTCAGCAGCGCCACGCAGAACAGCACCGCACCCGCGATCTTGTTCTCGCACGCCATATACACGCAGCCGCCGATGGCGATCATGATGCCCGCGGCAATGCCGTCGCTGATCTTTTTCAGCATAGCTCGATCTTCTCCTCTCCGGCGGCGATCTCGCCGATGACGTAAGCGTCCTCGCCGTGGGCGCGGAGGACTTCCAGCGCCTTGTCCGCCTCGGCCTTCGGCACGACGATGCTCATGCCGACGCCCATATTGAAGGTGTTGAACATATCGCGCTCGGGGATATTGCCGCGCTCGGCAATGAGCTTGAAGACCGGCAGCACGCGCACGGCGGCTTTGTCGATCCTCGCGCACAGACCGTCCGGGATGCTGCGGGGGATGTTTTCGTAAAAACCGCCGCCCGTGATGTGGCTGATGCCGCGGACTGTGACCGCGTCCAGCAGCGCGAGGACGGGCTTGACGTAGATCTTCGTCGGGGTGAGCAGGGCTTCGCCCAGCGTAGTTCCAAGCTCGGGAATGTATGCGCCGAGCTCGCAGTGTTCTACATCAAAGACCTTGCGCACGAGGGAGAAGCCGTTGGAGTGAACGCCCGTGGAGGGCAGCGCGAGCACGACATCACCGGCGGTCATGGTCTTGTTGTCGAGGATCTTGGGTTTGTCCACGATGCCGACGGAGAAACCCGCGAGGTCGTAGTCGTCCGGCTGCATGGTGCCGGGGTGCTCGGCGGCCTCGCCGCCGATGAGGGCGCAGCCGGACTGCACGCAGCCCTCCGCCACGCCGGACACGAGCGCGGCGACCTTTTCCGGCTCGTTCCTGCCGATGGCGATGTAGTCGAGGAAAAAGAGGGGCTTCGCGCCGCAGCAGATAATGTCGTTGACGCACATGGCGACGCAGTCGATGCCGACGCTGTCATGCTTGTCGAGAAGCTGCGCGATGCGCTGCTTGGTGCCGACACCGTCCGTGCCGGACACGAGCACCGGCTCCGTCATGCCCGCCAGTTCGGGCGCAAACAGCCCGCCGAAGCCGCCGATGTCGGACACGACCCCGGGGATGACGGTGCGTTCGACGTGCTTTTTCATGAGCTTTACGCCCTCGTAGCCCGCCTCGATGTTTACGCCGGCGGCGGCGTAGGATGCAGAATGAGATTGTGTCATGGTCTTATTCCTTTCCGTTCCAGCAGTAGGTGCAGATCTGGTCGCGGTCGATGCCGATGGCCTCGAGCAGCCCGTCCAGTGACTGATAGCCGAGTGAGTCAAAGCCGAATTTTTCGCAGATGGAGTGCAGCAGACACTGCCCGCGCTCGGTGCTGTCGTCGGCGTATTCCTCCAGATGCTTCTCGCCCTCCTCGCCCTCGAGGTCGAGGACGATGCGCCGCGCGAGCAGTTCGCGGTCGGAGTTGGAGCGGGAGAAGTTGAGGTATTTGCAGGCGAACATGATGGGCGGGCACGCCGAGCGCATATGCACCTCCTCCGCGCCGGACTCATAGAGGAAGCTGACCGTCTCATGGAGCTGCGTGCCGCGGACGATGGAGTCGTCCACAAACAGGAGCTTCTTGCCCTTGATGAGCTCGGGCACGGGGATCTGCTTCATCTTGGCGACCTTCTCGCGGACGTTCTGGTTGTCCGGCATGAAGGAGCGCGGCCAGGTGGGGGTGTATTTGACGAAGGGGCGGGCGTAGGCCTTGCCGCTGCGGTTGGCGTAGCCGATGGCGTGGGGCACGCCGGAATCCGGCACACCGGCGACGTAGTCCACCTTGGGCATCTTGCCGTTTATGACCTCGTCGCGCGCCATGATCTCGCCGTTGCGATAGCGCATCAGCTCCACGTTCACGCCCTCGTAGTTGGAGTTGGGGTAGCCGTAGTAGCTCCAGAGAAAGGCGCAGATGCGCATTTTGTCGCCGGCGGGGGAGATCGTTTCAAAGCCGTCGGCGGTCACGCGCACGATCTCGGCGGGACCGAGCTCATAAGCGTCCTCGTAGTCGATCTTGTGGTAGGCGAAGGACTCGAAGGAGACGCAATAGCCGTCCTCTTTTTGACCGATCACCACGGGCAGCCGTCCCACCTTGTCGCGGGCGGCGATGATGCCGTCCTTGTCCAGAATGAGGATCGTGGCGGAGCCGTCGATCACGTCCTGCGCGTGGCGGATGCCGTCGATGATGTTGTCCTTCTGGTTGATGAGCGCCGCGACGAGCTCGGTGGCGTTGACCGCACCGGAGCTCATGGACATGAACTGGTGCCGGTGGTCGGAGAGATAGTTGTCGATGAGCTCCTGGGCGTTGTTGATGATGCCGATGGTGCTGATGGCGTAGAGACCGAGATGCGAGCGGATCAGCAGCGGCTGGGGGTCGGAATCCGAGATGCAGCCGAGACCGCTCGTGCCGTGGAAATCGGAGAGATCCTTCTCAAACTTGGTGCGGAAGGGGGTGTTTTCGATGTTGTGGATCTCGCGCTGGAAGCCGTCCTTTTCATCGTAGATGACCATACCGGCGCGCCGCGTGCCGAGGTGGGAGTGGTAGTCCACGCCGAAGAAGATATCGAGTACGCAGTCCTTCTTCATGACTGCTCCGAAGAAGCCTCCCATTACGCGAAGAACAGCTCGGAGAGGGTCATCGGCTCGATGTAGGAGCCTTCCTTGTACACGCGCATATTGCCGGAGGCGATCTCGTCGATGAGCATAACGCTGCCGTCGGGCGCGTAGCCGTATTCAAATTTGATGTCGTAGAGCTCCATGCCCTTTTCCTTGAGGTCGTCCGCGACGATGGCGGTGATCTGCTGGGTCATGGTCTTGATGTCCTCATACTGCTGCTCGCTCATAACGCCGAGCGCCACGAGTGCGTCTTTGGTGACGAGGGGGTCGCCCTTTTCGTCGTTTTTGAAGGTGGTCTCCACATAGTAGGGCAGAGGAGCGCCGTCTTCGCAGTATTCGCCGTAGCGGCGGCGGAAGCTGCCGACGGCACGCAGGCGGCAGATGACCTCGAGCCCGTGCCCGAAGACCTTCGCGGGGAGGACTTCCATGGTGGTGTCCGCGAGGCTCGCGGAGACGTAGTGGGTCTTGATGCCGGCGGCGTTGATCTTCTCGAAGAAGTAGATGCTCATGCGCAGATTGACATCGCCCACGCCGTCGATGGTGAGGCCGACGGAGTTTTCGCCGGGGTCAAAGACACCGTCTTTGCCGGTGCAGTCGTCCTTGAACTTGAGCAGATAGTTGCCGTTTTCGAGTGCGTAGACATTTTTGGTTTTTCCCGTATAGACCAGTTCCATGATGCGTTCTCCTTTTACAGCGAATTATTCAAATTTTCGTCTTTTTTCAAAACCTTTTCGGCATCCGCAGCGCGGCGGGCATCGAGCTTGGCGGCGAGCTCCGTATCCTCAATGGCGAGCATCTGCACGCACAGCAAAGCGGCATTGACCGCACCGTCGATGGCAACGGTTGCGACCGGAATGCCGGAGGGCATCTGTACCGTTGACAGGAGGGCGTCCATCCCGCCGAGTTGTGAAGATTTGATGGGGATGCCGACGACGGGCAGGGTGGTGGCCGCTGCGAGTGCGCCCGCCAGATGCGCCGCCATTCCGGCGGCGGCGATGATCGCACCGAAGCCGTTTTGCCGCGCATTCAGCGCAAATTCCCGCGCCTCGGCGGGGGTGCGGTGGGCGGAGTAGACGTGCGCCTCAAAGGGTACGCCGAACTCCTTCAGCGTGTCCGCCGCTTTCTGCACGACAGGCCAGTCGCTGTCGCTTCCCATGATAATGGCGATTTTTTTCATGGTGTTTCCTCCTGTAAAAAATGGTAAAAGGGCGCACTATTTGCAGGTGGCAGATAGTGCGCCCAGACGGTCGGCAAAATCAGAACGGGCAGGTCCATGTGGTGCTCCACTTCGGGCAAGGACCCTTTCCGTCAGGCCCTGCAGGCTCTATTTATTCTATATATAGAGAATACCATAGACGACCTGCAAAAGTCAACGATTACCATGCTTTTGTTTTTGGATAATTTGGCGGGAAAAAATGGGAGGATTTTGTGGAAATCGACAAGTCCCTTTCGGCGTGTTTCTGTCCATACTAAGCGTGAGATTTTTACAGGGCGGAGGCGTGGGCGATGGCAAATCGACTGCAGGGGGAAAAATCCCCCTATCTGCTGCAGCACAAGGACAATCCGGTGGACTGGTATCCGTGGGGCGCGGAGGCGTTTGAACGGGCCAAACGGGAGAACAAGCCGATCTTTCTGAGCATCGGCTATTCCACCTGCCACTGGTGTCATGTCATGGCGCGGGAGTCCTTTGAGGACGAGACGGTCGCGGAGCTTTTGAACGAATACTATATCTGCATTAAGGTTGACCGCGAGGAGAGACCGGACATCGACGCGGTCTATATGGAGGTCTGTCAGCTTATGACCGGCGCGGGCGGCTGGCCGCTGACCGTCCTCATGACACCCGGGCAAAAGCCGTTTTTTGCGGCGACTTATCTGCCCAAAACCGGCGCATACGGGCGCATGGGTCTGATGGAGCTGCTGGAGCAGATCGCCGAGCTGTGGGAGTCGCAAAACGAGACCGTCCTCGCCTCCGGCGAGCGGATCGCCGCCACCTTGCAGCAGCCGCAGGTCGCCCGCAGCGGAGATATGAGCCGGACGCTTTGGCACAAGGCATTCCAAAATTTTCGGAGAAGCTTTGATGCCCGATACGGCGGCTTCGGCACGGCACCGAAGTTTCCCGCCCCCCATAATCTGCTCTTTCTGATGCACTACGCCGAGCGGGAGCACTGTCCGGAAGCCCTTGACATGGCGGAAAAAACGCTGCGCTCCATGGCGGCGGGCGGCATCTTCGACCACATCGGCGGCGGCTTCTCCCGTTACTCCACGGACGAGCAGTGGCTTTGCCCTCATTTTGAAAAGATGCTGTATGACAACGCCCTGCTCCTGCTCGCATACACGGAGGCGTATCAGCGCACCCAAAAGGCCGAGTACGCCGATGTCATATACCGCACGGCGGACTATGTTCTGCGGGAGATGACGCATCCGGAGGGCGGATTCTTCAGCGCGCAGGACGCGGACAGCGGCGGCGTGGAGGGCGGATATTATACCCTGACGCGCGCGGAGATCTGCGGCGTTCTCGGGGCGGAGGACGGCGAGTCGTTCTGCCGGAGCTATGCCGTCCGCGGAGAGGGGAAGTGCATCCCCAACCGTATCGGCTTGGAAACAGAGCCTTGGGACAGAGATGATGCACGGCTTCAAAAGCTACTGGATTACCGCCGAAAACGCTTTGCGCTCGGTCGGGACGAAAAGATCCTGCTGTCAAGGAACGGCTGGATGATGCTGGCGCTGACGCGGGCGGGAATGGCGCTGCGGGAAAGCCGCTGGCTCAATGCCGCACAAAAGGCACAGCTCTTTGCGGAAACGCACATGACGGATGGGGAGAATCGTCTTTTTGCCCGCTGGCGGGACGGTGATGTGGCGCATGAGGGGCAGTTGGACGATTACGCAGTCTACGCGCTGGCGCTGCTGGGGCTGTACCGCGCCACCCTGGATGTGAGCTATCTGGAACAGGCGATTTTTCGGGCGGAGCAGATGGATGCGCTGTTTGCGGACAGGGAGCACGGCGGATACTTTCGCACGGCATCGGATGCGCCAAAGCTCATCAGCCGACCCAAAGAGTTTTACGACGGGGCGATGCCCTCCGGCAATTCGGCGGCGGCCATGGTGCTGACGGAACTCGCGGCGCTGACCGGCGAAACGGTCTGGCGGGAGGCGGCTGAGCGTCAGCTTCGGGCGATGGCGGGACAGTCGTATCCGCAAGGCTCCTGTTATGGCCTGCTCGCGGCGGAGAAGGTTTTGTACCCAAGTCGGGAGCTTGTCGTGTGCGGCGATCGGGTTCCCGATGCGCTGTCTGATTATCTTGCCAAGCATCCGGCGGACGGTCTGACTGTCCTATGGAAGTCGCATCAAAACGCGGAACGTCTGGCCGCCTGTGCGCCCTTTACGGCGGACTATGGCGTTCCGGCTGTCGGCGAGCTTTGGTATCTCTGCGAAAACGGTGCCTGCCGTGCACCGGTCACATCCTTTGCCGAGCTGAAGCTGCCGTAGATAGATGCAAACAGGCGGGAGTGTGCCTCCCGCCTGCTTTGGTATAGATTTGTATTATTCCGCGTCCGGTGTTTTCTTCATGTGCGTGCCGACGATCTCGGATACGTCGCTGATGGTCACGAAGGCGGAGCCGTCCGCCTCGCGGATGATGCGGCGGATGGCGGGCAGCTCGATGCGCGTGACGACGCAGTAGAGCACCTGTTTTTTGCCGGAGAGCAGACCGCTCGCGTCCATGGTGGTGCAGGTGCGCCCGATGGACTGGTGGATGGTCTGCGCCATGGCGGCGCCGTCGTCCGTGATGATCATGACGGACTTGGCCTGCTCCATGCCCTCCTCGACCATGTCGATGATCTTGAAGGTGACGAAATAGGTCAAAAGCGAGAACATGGCGCGATCCCAGCCGAAGAGAAGTCCCGCGCAGGCGTAAATGACGATGTTGAAGGCGAAGATGATCTGTCCGACGGAAAAGCTGGTCTTGCGGCTCAATAGCAGCGCCACTGTCTCTGTGCCGTCGAGACAGCCGCCGCCGCGCAGCACCAGTCCCACGCCCACGCCCAGCAGTACGCCGCCGAATACCACCGCGAGCAGCGGCTCCTCCGTGGCGGGGGTCAAACGCTCAAACACGGACAGCATCACGGAAAACAGCGCCATGGAATACACCGCCGAGAGGAAGAATCGCCTGCCCATGTTCTTGCCGCCGAGCAGCAGAAAGGGCAGATTCAGGACGAAGGTGAGAATGCTGAGGGAGATCGGCGTGAGCTGGCTGAGGATGATGGAGATGCCCACGATGCCGCCGTCGAGGATGGTGTTCGGCACGAGAAATTCCTCGAGCGCAAAGGCGGCGGCGGTGCTGCCGACGGTGAGGCAGAGAAAGGCGGGAACGGTTTTTTTGAAAAAGGAAAGGCTTTGTTTCATGCTGTAACTCCGGGGAAAATGAGATTTTCAGCCCTCAACGGATGCGTTGGTTTCCAGAAATTCGGAGGGCTGCTTTTTATAGGTGGCGAGGCTGACCGCCACGGTGGCGATGCCACAGGCGATGGCACCGGGCACGGTGGGTCCGAGACCGAAGGGCGTACCGATGAGCTTCCAGCCGACGCAGACGACAAAGCCCGCGAGCATACCGGCGATGATGCCGCTTTTGGTGGCTTTCTTCCAGAACAGCGCCGCAAAGGCGGGAATGCCCGCGGCGGCGGCGTAGAAGCTCCATGCGAACATGAGGATATTATAGGCGTTTTTAATGTAAAGCGCAATCACCAGCGCCCCGAGCGGGAGGATGACGGAGAAGATGCGGGACAGGCGCATCTCCGTCTTTTCCGCCATATCGGGCTTTAAGGTCTTGCCGATGTCGTGCACGCAGGTCTGCACGGACACGAGCAGATAGCTGTCTGCGGTTGACATAATAACAGACAGGATGCCCGCCAGCGCCAAACCTGTGAGACCCGCAGGCAGTACCTTGATCGCCAGCGCGGGCACCACGGCATCCGTCGAGCCGAAGCGCGCCAGTACATCGTCGCCGACGATCTGGTGCGCGATGACACCCATAAACCAGACGAGGATGATGGTCACGCCGTAGACGGAGGTACCGAGGAACATACCCTTTTTCGCCGCTTTGCGGTCTTTCGCGGCAAAGGCGCGCTGCCACATCTCCGCCCCCGCCATTGTAAAGACGAGGTAGGTCACGATGTCGCCCAGAATGTCGCCGTTGATGTAGGGCTTAAAGAGCTCCGGCGAGAGATTGGCGGTGAAGCTCGCCAAGCCCCCGACCTTGAACAGCGAAGCGACGGGGATGAGGATGTAAACAAACAGCAGCAGCATATAGAACTGCAGAACATCCGTGTACACCACGCCGAACAGCCCCGAGGTGGCGGTGTAGATGATAAACACGAGGCAGGCGATGAGCGCGCCCAGCTCGTAGGAGAGACCGATCTCGCCGCCGAGCATATTGAGGATGGTGGCGGTGGCGGTGACCTGCGAGGCGACGGTGCCCATCATGGTAAAAGCGATCATGGCGGAGAGAATGAGCTTGGCGGTCCTGCCGAAGCGCCGCTCGAAGAGCGCGGGGATGGAGGCGATGTTATAGCGGAAGCCTATATCGGAAATTTTGCCGGATATGCCGGAGAAAATGAACATACCGAGCAAATAGGGTACGGCGGTGAGGATGGCTTTGAAGCCGCTGGAATAAGCAACGCCCGCACGCCCCATGAGTCCGCTGCCGCCGATGATGGTGGCGCAGACCGTCGCCATGAGGACAAAGGGACCGAAGGAACGACCGGCGGTGTAGTAGTCGTCGGCGTTCTTGACGCGCCGCACGCAGAGGATGCCGATCAGTACCATGCCGACGAGGTAGAGACCGATGATGCCGAGGTCGAGTCCGGTGATCTCGCTGTGATTCATACACACTCATCCTTTCTGTTGATGATTATCAAATGTTATCACTTGCTACTATAAATCAAAAGTTGATAATTGTCAAATGTTGAAAAAGCGCGAAATAGGTCTTGACTTCGACGCGGGCGGGGTGTATAACGGCGGAGAAGAAAAGAAAAAGCGGAGGAACACTATCATGCTGGCTGACTGTGCGGGCGAAGAAGTCCCGCTTTTGCATCTGCTGCCGATCATGCATCGCATCATCCGGCTGACGGATGCGCACAAGCAATACGGACTGACAAAATCGCAGGCGGTGGTGCTCATAGCGCTGTGTTACCGTCCGAGCGTGACCATGAGCGGGATCGCGCAGTATCTGTCCTCGTCCAAGGAGCAGGCGACGCGGGCGGTGGCGGGGCTGTTTGAGCAGGGGCTCGTGGAGCGCTTTGAGCTTCCGGAAAACCGCACGCACGTCTATATCCGCATGACGGAGGCGGGCCGTGAATTTATGCAGCAGTTCCGGCAGCAGCTTCAGGATGAGATCACCAAACGTCTGGAGGAGAGCCTCACGGCGGAGGAGATCGAGACGCTGCGCGGCTCGGTGCAGACCTCGGTGGAACTGCTCAGTAAAGTGAAATAGGAAAAAACGGGAGCGCATCGTCGGATGCACTCCCGTTTTTGCAAATGGCTGAGGAATATGCTATACTGTTTTTCAAGGACAATGGGGAGGAGGGACGGCGGTGAAACCTGTCCTGTACGCGGCGTGTGTCACGGAGCTTTCGGATGAAAGTCTCTACGCCGCCGCCTGCGAGCGTGTGTCCGAGGCGCGACGGGAGAAAGCGGAGCGTCTGCGCTTTGAAAAGGATAAGCGGCTGTCGGTGGGTGCGGAGCTTCTGCTGCGTTACGCGCTGCGTCCGGTGGGTGTGGAGGAGCTTTCGTTTGCCTACGGAGAGTATGAAAAGCCCTGTCTGCAAGGGCGGAGCATCCATTTTAATCTCTCTCATTCCGGAGAATGGGTGCTGTGCGCGGTGGGCGGCTGCGAGCTCGGCTGCGACATCGAGCAGCTCGCGCCCGTGAATCTGAAGATCGCCAAACGTTTCTTCGCCCCCGATGAATACGAGGACATTGCCGCCGCCCCCACGCCGGAGGAGCAGCGGGAGCGCTTTTTCCGTTACTGGACGCTCAAGGAGAGCTTCATGAAAGCCACGGGACTGGGGCTGCGGCTGCCCATGAATGAGTTCTCGATTCGGCGCGGCGAGAAGATCGCCGTGCGGCAGAGCGTGGATGAGCGGGACTATGTATTCCGCGAATATTCGGACATTGACGGCTACTGCTGCGCGCTGTGTACGGCGGGGCAGGAGCCGGAGCCGACACTGCGCATCGTCGATGTGACAAGGCTGCTGGCCGACGCATAGGAGATTGATTATGAAAAAAAGAATGTTTTATTTCTTGTTGTGCCTGCTGTTGCTGGCGGGCGCATTTGGCTTGACGGCATCGGCCGCCGATCCGGGCACGAGCAGCCACCGGCTGGAGGAGTATGCGCATAAGCGTATCGGCATCCTCACCGGTTCTATTCACGATGCCACTGTCTCTGCCTATCTTCCCGACGCGCAGCAGTTATACTTTTCTCTGGTCAGCGATGAGGTCACGGCGCTCGGTTGCGGCACCGTCGATGCCTTTTCCTGTGACATTCTGACGGCGCGGGCGCTGATGGCGGAGAACAGTGCCTTTACCTACATCGATGATGCGATGGCATATATGCCCACGGCTTTTGCTTTCGATCAAGGCGACAGGGGCGGGGAACTCTGTGCCCAGATGGACGAGTTTCTCCAAAAGCTCGAAGCCGACGGCACGTTGGGGGAATTGCAGGACAAATGGCTGAGCATCGGCGCGGGGGATTACGATACCGACCTGAGCGGGCTCGACGGCGAAAAGACGCTGGTCTTTGCGACCTCCTGCTCGGGCAAGCCCAACGCCTACTATTATAACAACACCCCCACGGGCTATGAAGTCGAGCTCGCCGCGATGTTCTGCCGCGAATACGGCTACGGTCTCGATATTCAGGTGACGGACTTTGCCGGCATCATCCCCGGTCTCGTCTCCGGCAAATACGACTTTGCCGCCGACGGCATTGCCGTCACGGAGGAACGCGCCCAGAGCGTCAACTTCTCCGTTCCGGATTTCAACAGCGCCATCGTACTCGTGGTTAAGGCCGACGAGCCGACGGCATCCCAAACGAACTACACCGTCCCTTCGCAGCTCGATCGACCGGATGTTTCGCTCGGCATCGTGACCGGCATGGTTTTGGAGCCGTTTTATGAGAGCGTCACGCCGCAGGCGGAGCTGCTCTACTACAACACGCTGTCGGACATGATCTATGCGCTGTCCATCGGACAGATCGAGGGCTTTTTGTACGATGAGCCCATGGCGCTGTACCTCGAAGCCCACAACGAGGGACTGCAATGTTTGGACGAGGTCGTGATGCCGGTCTACGACTACGGTTTTGTTTTCGGGGAAAGTGATTTTGACCAGAAGCTGCAGGTCGAGTTCAACGAGTATCTGGCGCAGAGCAAGGCGGACGGAACGCTGGAAGCGCTCCGTGAGCTGTGGTTCGGAGAGGACGAGGAAAACGCCGCCGTGGACTTCCCGACCGAGGGACCGAACGGCGTGGTGAAGGTCGCCACGAACAGCGATAATCCGCCGATAGACTACGTCAAGGACGGCGAGCTCGCGGGTATGGAGATGGATATTCTCGCCCGCTTCTGCACGCAATACGGCTACGCGCTCGAAGCCGACGATATGGATTTCTCCGCGGGGCTGACAGCCGTCGGCTCCGGTCGCTATGATGTGGCCGCGGCGTACCTCGCCATGACACCGGAACGGATGGAGGCAGTCCGCTTTTCCGATTCCTATACCAGCGCCGGTGTGCGGATGCTGGTGCGCAAGACGGTGGAAAAGGACAGCTTCTGGACGCGGCTGGCGGCGAGCTTTGAGCGCACCTTTATCCGCGAGGATCGCTGGAAGCTGATCGTGGAGGGCATCGGCACGACCATGCTCATCTCGCTGGGCGCGTCTGTGCTGGGGACGGTGCTGGGCTTCGGACTGTGCCTGCTGCGGCGGCTGAAAAGCCGCGTGATCCACGGCATCACCACGGTGTATATCCGCATTTTGCAGGGTACGCCGCTTCTGGTGCTGCTGATGATTTTGTACTACGTTGTTTTCGGCAAAAGCGGCATGGACGGAAAGCTTGTGGCGATCATCGCGTTCGCGCTGAACTTCGCGGCCTATGTCTGCGAGATGTTCCGCAGCGGTATTGAGGCGGTGGATATCGGTCAGACGGAGGCGGCGTATGCCATCGGCTTCACGAAAAGCCAGACCTTCTTCCGTATCGTACTGCCGCAGGCGGCGGTGAACTTTCTGCCGGTGTATAAGGGCGAGTTCATTTCCCTGGTGAAAATGACTTCCATCATCGGCTACATCGCCGTGCAGGATCTGACAAAAATGTCGGACATCATCCGCTCTCGCACCTACGAGGCGTTTTTCCCGCTGATTGCCACGGCGGTCATCTACTTCCTGCTCGCCTCGCTTCTGACGGGACTGCTGAAATCGGTGGAGCTCAAGGTACGACCGAATCGGGAAAACCGCACACTGAAAGGGGTGAAGCTGCCGTGATCACCATAGAGCATCTGCGCAAGGAATACCCGCAGGCAACGCCCCTCAAGGACGTGAATGCCGAGGTCCGTAAGGGCGAGATCATTGCCGTGATCGGGCCCTCGGGAACCGGCAAATCCACGCTCCTGCGGCTGATCAACCGCCTGGAGGATGCGACATCCGGCAAAATATTCATCGACGGTGAGGAGATTACTGCCAAGGGCTGTAAGGTGCATCTGCTGCGCCGCAAGATGGGCATGGTGTTCCAGTCCTTCAACCTCTTTAACCACCTCACCGTGATCGAAAACATCATGGAGGGTCCGGTGCGTCTGCTGGGGCTGAGCCGACAGGAGGCGTATGAGCGGGGCATCGAGCTCCTTGCTCAGGTCGGACTGGCTGACCGCGCCATGCGCTTTCCCGATGAGCTCTCCGGCGGTCAGAAGCAGCGTGTTGCCATTGCACGCACTCTCGCCATGGAGCCGGAGATCGTCCTGTTTGACGAGCCCACCAGTGCCCTGGACCCCACCATGGTGGGCGAAGTGCAGGCGGTCATCCGCCGACTCGCCAAAGAGGGGCTGACCATGATGATCGTCACTCACGAGATGAAATTCGCCCGCGATATCGCCAGCCGCGTGTTTTATATGGATGAGGGCATCATCTACGAACAGGGCACACCTGAGCAGATATTCGAGCATCCGCAGCGCGAGCGCACACGCCGCTTTATCAAGCACCTCAAGGTCTACGAGCAGACCATATCCTCCCGTCGCTTCGACTTCCTTGCCATCAATACCGGCATCGAGGAGTTCGGACGCGCCAACATGATGGAGCAGAAGACCATCGCGGGCGCGCAGACCGTGTTTGAGGAGCTGTGCGTGCAGACGATTTTACCGCAGCTCGGCGAGGATGTGGATGTGCGCATCACGCTGGAATATTCTGAGCGCAGCGGTCATGCGCAGATGCGTGTGTATTATCGGGGCGGCTTCGACCCCACGCAGAAATGCGAGGAGCTGCCGCGGCTGCTGGTGCAGAATGTGTCTGTGGAGACCGAATATCTCCCCTCGGACGATCCGGATTACACCGACTGCGTGAAAGTAAAGCTGAAATAAGCAAAGCCCCACCGAAACGGTGGGGCTTTGACGTATCGAAAGTGCCTTATACGCGGGCGCGGATATATTCGGGAATCTGGTCGGGCAGCATACCGAGAACGTAGGCGAACTCGTCGTGCAGGAGCTTTTCCGCGCGCTTGAGGCTGCGTTCGTCGGCAATGTGAAAGTGCTTTTTCTGCCCCTTCAGCTCCTCGTTGCGGCTGTAGAGCATATCGATCAAGCGCATGAGCGCGCCGCGGTCGCCGCTGCGGATCACGTCGGCGCAGTAGTCGCGGCGGTCGGCATCGTCGGCGATCCACTCGTTGCTGTTCTTTTCGAGCGAGCCGATGAGCTCGTTGACCTCCTGCTTCGTCAGCGGCGGGCGCATCTGGTCCAGCAACTCCTGCTTGTCCACGGGGACGTAAATGACGGAGCGTGTGTCAAACACGGGGCGGAGAAGGTAGTATTCCTTTGTCTCGCGGTCGAATTTTCGCGTGACAAGCTCGGCGACACGGCATACGCCCTGCACTCCATAGACAACGACCTCTCCGACTGCCAGCATTTTTTACCCTCCTTTGTAAAAAACCAGCCGCCGTAGGATGTGCTCTCGGCCGCCTTTATTCCATTATATCACAAAAAATTTACGAATGTAAGTCAAAAATTACAAAAAATTAAAATTTTTTTCGGCTTTTCTCTGGGCAAACGGCATGATTTGCGGTACACTGAGTAAAAAGAGGGAGGGGTCAGCGTGGAAATTCCGGTGTATGCCTGCGCGGCGATGCAGAAGCTGCGGGCGGCGGGCTATGAAGCGCGGCTCGTAGGCGGCTGTGTGCGCGATATGCTGCGCGGCTGCGAGCCGAACGACTGGGATATCTGTACCTCGGCGCGGCCGGAGCAAATGCTTTCGGTCTTTGACACCGATCGCGTCATTCCCACGGGCTTGCAGCACGGCACGGTGACCGTGCTGATGGACGGGCAGCCGTTGGAGATCACCTGCTACCGCGCGGAGAGTGGCTATTCGGATTCCCGCCACCCCGACCGCGTGGACTTTGTGTCTGATATTCGTCAAGATCTTTCCCGCCGCGATTTCACCGTCAACGCCATGGCGTGGGACGAGGAGACAGGGCTGATCGACATCTTCGGCGGCGCGGAGGATCTGCGGCGCGGCGTGATCCGCTGCGTGGGAGATCCGTCCGAGCGCTTTGCGGAGGATGCGCTGCGTATCCTACGGGCGCTTCGCTTTGCCGCGCGCTTCGATTTTGCCGTGGAGGAGAAAACGGCGGAGAGCATCCATGCGCTTAAAGCGCGGCTGCACGCGGTGTCGGCGGAGCGGATATTCGCCGAGCTGCGGGGGCTCGTGATGGGGCAGGCGGCGGCGCGGGTGCTGACGGAGTTTTCCGATGTCTTGGAGGAGCTGTGGCGCGGGGCGAAGCCCTTCGCGTCCGATGCGCCGGAGGATCTGGCGATACGGCTCGCGCTGCTGCTGCGGGATGCCGGGCAGCCTGCGCTGGACAGCCTGCGCTGTGAAACGGCGCTGAAAAAGCAGGTGTGTGAGCTGTGGGAAGCGCCTGTGCCGGAGGATGCGCTGTCGTTGCGGCGACTGGCGCTGCGCTATAGCGCGGAGCGGGCGCGGCAGGCGGCGCTTATGCACGGATGGACCGCCGAAGCTGCGGACGAAGCGCTGCGGGGAAGTCCCATCCTGTCCCTGCGGGATCTGGCGCTTGGCGGCGAGGAACTGCGGGCACTGGGCTATGAGGGCGCGGACATAGGCGTGGCGCTTTCGTCGTTGGCGGACACGGTACTGCGCGGCGAGCTTGAAAACGATAAACAGACGCTTCTGGCGGAAGCGATAAAAAGTGCCGGTCTTGGCTAAGACCGACACTTTTTTGTCGTATATCAGAACTTTCCGCCGGAGGAGTGACCGGAGGAGGAGACACCGCCGCTTCCGCCATTGTCCTTGGGCTTGGCGACGCGGTCGACGTGGGAGTAGAGGAAGTGCTCGCGCGAGTGCGTGAGGTCAAAGCTGCCGGCACGGATGTAGTCGGCGGCGGAGCTTTGGAAGTGGACGCTTTTGAGCTTGCTTTTCATAAACAGCGTCACGACCAGACCGATGGCGAGCCCGATGCCGAAGCAGACGAAGATCACCCAGACTGCCATGGGCGGCTCGTAGACCTCGCCCTCCGTGTCGTAATAATCGGTGTAGTCGTCGCAGTAGGAGGCGAAGGCGGAGAAGGCGGTGTAGTATTCGCCGTCGGAGAGATTCGAGACGATATGCTCGCAGATGTATTCGCGGCTTTCGGCGGGGAAGATGCTGCGGCAGTCGCCGTAGACGGACAGGCGATAATCGCGGGATGCCATGGCGAGCATGAGCATCACGGTGTTGTCGCTGTAGTCGTGGGTCTCGAAATAGTAGTCGCAAAACGCCTCGGGGTCGGTATAGCTGCCCATGCTGTCCACGGTCACGACGGTCACATCCCGTCCGCAGCGGGCGGAAATGTCCTCCAGCTGCGCAAGCAGCGCGGCTTCCTCGCTGTCCGTGTGCAGGTCAGCCTCGTCCATGAGTAGGGTGAAGGGCAGGGGTTCTGCCGCGGGAGCAGGCGCGATCAGTATATCCGGCTCGTCCGGCTCGGACAGCTCGGCGGGTTCGTCCGGCTCGGTGGGCTCGACGCCTTGATTCACAAGCGAGACCATGGCACCGGCGGCGTTAATGTAGCCGTAGGCGCCGACGAACCAGCTTTCTGCCTCGTTGAGAACCTGATAGAGCGCGGTCATATAGCTTTCGTTGTCCGTGATCCCCGAGCAAATGCCGGTGGACTGGACGCGATAGGTATC
>JAZUEL010000015.1:0-10398 GCA_045640125.1 Oscillospiraceae bacterium | reverse complement strand
CAGAGCGTGCCGTAGGCGCGGCGCACCTCGGGATCGGCATAGTCGTCGCAGTTTTTGATAAAAAGCTTTGCTAAAAGTCGTATCATATTTATTCGCCTCATTTATATGTTAAAAGCCGGAGGCACAAGCCTCCGGCTCAATTATAACGCAGGGGTTACGGAATTTGCAAGGCTTTTACTGCGCGGCGACCCATTCCTCGAAGGTCATAGGCATACCGGTGTTGAGCATACCGTTGAAAAGCATCTCGGCGGGGAAAGAAACATAGTCGTTTGCGTTGATGAGGGGCATGAACTCGTCCTCGACCTGCTCGATGGTCATGGAGGAGTTGTTCGCCAGCTCGTTGAGCAGCCACTCGTGCAGATATTCGTGGTAGGCATCCTCGGAGCTGCCGCCCGCAGCGGGCGCGGCCTCGCCGCCCTGCTCGGCATACCAGACATCATAGGTCATGGGGAACACCACGCCCGCGGGGGCCTGATCGACCGCACCGGAGCCGGTGAAGTTCTGGATGGACTCGTCCAGCGGGCTGGTCGCCGCGTCCAGACCGGCGCGGAGATTGGCCTCGTTGCCCTGCCAGAAGCTGTCCTGCATCATGGTCTCGAACAGGTATTCCTTATACTCGTCAAACAGGGGGTAATCGCCCTCGGCGGCGGGCTCGGCAGAGGCTTCATCGGAAGCGGGCTCCTCGGAAGCGGGCTCGTCAGACGCGGGCTCGGCGGAGGCTTCGCCGGAGGCGCTGCCGGACGCGGCGGCTTCCCCGATGGTGATGGTGGGGAACACGGAGCCGACCTCGTCGGGGTTGGGGGTCACGGTCACGGTGCAGTCGGCATCGATGCCGGAGACGGTGACGGTCTCGGCGGTGGGGTAGGCGTTGGGGCCGCCGGTGGTGACGTTGGAGTAGGTCACGGTGCCGCAGGTGGCGGTGACACCGGAGCCGATCTCACCGTCGGCGTAGGGACCCATGTCGCAGGGAGCGGCGCAGGAGATGGAGAAGACGAAATCCTCGCCCGCGGCGATGTCATATTCGCCGTAGACGGAGTTGTCCATGCCGTTGATGAGTGTGACGACATAGCCGTCCGCAGCGGGAGCCGCCGCGCCGTCTGTGGTCACGTTCACATTGACGGAGCAGGCGCACAGCGCCATCAGCATCACGAGAGCAACAGCGAGGGAGAGTGCTTTTTTCATAAGGATCCTCCTAAAAAGAATTCAAAAAGAGGGAGAGCGCATGGCTCTCCCTTGTTTTTTGTATCAGTACTGGCCGCCGGCAGCGACGAATTCGTCGTAAGTCATGGCAGCGCCGCTGGTGAGCATGCCGTTGAAGAGCATGACGGCGGGGAAGGTGGTGAAGTCACCGGCATCGATGCAGGCCTCGAACTCGGCCTTCATGTCGTCGGTCATGGTGGAGTTCACGGTGCGCTCGAAGTCGAGCCAGGCGTGCAGGTATTCCTTGTAGCCGGCCTCGTCAGCGGAGGCGGTGCCATGGGCTTCGTTTTCAACAGAGCCGGACTGGGGCACGTCCGCAGGGGGCTCGCCGGAAGGCTCACCGGAGGGCTCGCCCTCGGGGGGAGCGGGGGGAGCTTCGCCAGCAGGAGCGGCGGCGGGAGCTTCGGGAGCGGCAGGGGCAGCGGCTTCTTCCTTGCTGCCGCAGGCACACAGCGCCGCGAGCATCAGGACGGCCAGAAGCAGAGCGATGATCTTTTTCATGTTTGTTCCTCCATAAAATAATTGGGTTTATATGCTATTTATATAACATACTCCGCTGCTTGTCAACTAGAGGAATTTGGGGTATTTACAGATTGTTCACCACTTTCGGGCGAAAACGTAGTATTATACCCCTGCACATCAAAGTACATTTCATTCCTCTCTTTGCACCAATAACAAAGCGTCCGGACATTTTTGTCCGGACGCTTTGTTATTACCCTATTTCGAGCAATTTATAGTCGCGGGTCTTGCAGACGGCGGAGATGGAGACGACGAGCTTGCCGTCCTGCTCCGCAAGACCGCAGAGATAGCCCGCCGCGCCGTCGTTTTCGTATTCGCAGTGAAGGTCGCTGCCGTCGGGCAGGAGGGAGAAAACGGCGTGGGGCGTGTTGAACCAGAGCCGCCCGTCCCTTAGCACAAGACCGGTGGAGACGGCCTCCAGACTTTCGTCGTAGTCCTCCCGAAAACCCTCCCAGTGTCCCAGACAGCGCAGCAGCACCGTGCAGTCCCAGGTGGCGCGCTCGCAGCGGATCAGCTCAAAATCGCGGTTGATGAAATACATCGAATCGCCGAGGAAGATCACCTGCGTCACGGCATCGCGCCACGGCGCGTCCTCGTATTTGCCGCCGTCGGCAATGAGGGCGGTGTCCTCGCCGTAGTGATTCAGGGCGCGCCCCGCCTCGGTGGAGAACAGGAAATGGCGGTGATTCACAAAGCCGATGCGCTCATAGTGGTTGTCGTCCCAGGTGGGGTCGGCGCAGTAGAAGCTGCCGTCGAGCTTCGTCAGCGCCCAGGCGTGGATGAGCTCCGGCGAGAAGGTGTAGATGCTCTCGAGTCCCGTCCGCTCCGCGAGGTAGACAAAGCCCCGCGCGTAACCGCGGCAGATCGCCTCATGCCGAACGACCGCGCCGTAGTCCATGTCGCGGTATTTGTCGAGGGAATAGACCGTGTTCAGAACAAGCCAGTCGTGAATGGCGAGTGCCTTTTCGCCGTCCGTCATATCCGGCAGCAGGATCTTTGCCAAAATCGCGGCGGCGGCTTCCTCCTCGGCGGCGGTCTGCTCCGCGCTCAGCTCCGTATAGAGCCCCAGCGCATCGTCGTCGCCCGCGAGCGCCGGCGTGCTCAGCAGCACCGCTGCCAGCAGCAGAGTCAGTATGCGCTTCATGGGAACTCACCGCCTTTTATATGCGTCTCATGTAAGCATAGCACATTCCGCCGCCGCAGGCAAAACCTTTTGCGTCGTTTTTTCAGAAAAAGCGACAGAAATATTTGGGAAAACGCTTTTATTTTACGGCAAAATGTACTATACTATAATGTGAATAATTTTTGAATTCTCATCGAGGGTAACGATATGACCGAAGAACAGGCACGCCGCGAATACGAAGAACGCCGCCGCGCCCGCATGGAGGCCATCATGGCCGATCCCGAGGCACGACGGATCTACGAGGAGCGCAAGCGGGCGCGCATCGAACAATTGAAAAATGACCCCGAGGCACGCCGCGAATACGAGGAGCGCCGCCGTGCCCGTATGCAGCAGCAGAGTGTTGTGAATACCGCCCGCAGCACGGGCGGCTATGAGGCGCGTCCCGCGTATGAGTCGGGCTATGCCGCGCCGCGCACCGCGTCCCGCGGTACGGCCGGACGACGTGCGGCGCAGAGCCGCCGTACGGGGCTCATTGTCAAGCTCGTCATTGCGGCGATCTGCATTCTGGCGGGCGTGCTGTGCGCCGTGAAGCTGAGCGATCATCACCGCGAGAAGCAGGAGACCGAGCTGGCGGCGCAGGCGCAGGAGGTCATGGCGCAGCAGGCGGCACAGGAGGAGGCGCAGTACCGCGCCTCCGTGGTCGAGCTCGCCGCCGCCAAGGCCGCAAGCTACGACTACGACACCGCCATCGAAATGCTTCAGGCGGCGGAGGATTATCCGGCGGATGCCGAGCTGCAGCAGGCGGTCTCCGACTACGAAAACGTCAAAACCACGCTGGTGCGCTGGGATGACCCCACGCAGGTCACGCACGTTTTCTTCCACTCGCTCATCGCGGACAATGCCCGCTGCTTCGACGGCGATGCCGCCGAGGACGGCTACAACCAGTTTATGACCACGACCTATGAATTTCAGCGGATGCTGGAGGAGATGTATGCGCGCGGCTATGTGCTCATCCGCATCCACGATCTGGTCAAGGAGACCGTGAACGAGAACGGCGAGACCGTGTTCACCGCGGGCGACATCATGCTGCCCCCGGGCAAAACGCCCTTTATCATGAGCCAGGACGATGTCAACTACTATGAATACATGATCGACGGCGACGAGGACCACGTCCCCGACGCGCTGGGCGACGGCTTCGCCACCCGCATCGTCATCGGCGACGACGGCTACCCCACCTGCGAATACATTACCGCCGACGGGCAGACCGTCACCGGCGATTACGACCTTGTGCCCATTCTGGAAAGATTCTGCCAGGAGCACCCCGATTTCTCCTATAAAGGCGCGCGCGCCATCATCGGCGTGACCGGTTATGAGGGCGTTCTCGGCTACCGCACGCATCCCGACTGGGAGGCCATTCTCGGCCACGATGCGTGGGAGCAGGAGAAGGCGGATGCCATGGCGGTGGCGCAGTGCCTGCGTGACCACGGCTGGGAGATCGCCAGCCACAGCTTCGGCCACCCCGCCTACGGCGACCTCAGCGCCGAGCGTTTGGCGGCGGATGTCCAGAAATGGGAGGATCAGTGCCAGCCCATCGTCGGCGACACCGACATTCTTCTCTATCCCTACGGCAGCGACATTGCCGGTGTGGAGAATTACAGCGGTGCCAAGTATGAGACCATGTACGCCGCCGGCTACCGCTTCTTCTGCAACGTCGATTCCCATATCGCGTGGATCCACATCCGCGACCATTATGTCCGCACAGGCCGCCGCAACCTCGACGGCTACCGGATGTACTATAACCCCGAAATGCTCGACGACTTGTTCAATGTCGAGGATGTTATAGATCCTGAACGGACTTTGCCGGTGCCTCCGATGTGAGGTAATCCAAAGCCTCTCTTGGGGGAGGTGGCTGAGTGGAGTGAAGCCGGTGGGGGTTACCCCCTCAGTCGCCTGCGGCGACAGCTCCCCCGAGGGGCACCAATAAAGTGTTATTGATGGAGATTAGGATTCCTATGTTCACTCTCTCCGATGCCGCTGCGATGCTGCGGGCGGCGGATCACATACTCATTGTCTGCCACATTCGCCCCGACGGCGATGCGGCAGGCTCGGCGGGCGCGCTGTGCATGGCGCTGCGCAAGCTCGGCAAGACCGCGTTCGTCGCGCCGCATGAGCACGTCATGGAGCGCTTTCAGCCTTACATAAATCCGTATTTCGCCCCCGCGGATTTCGCGCCGCAGTTCATTGTATCCGTGGACACACCCGGGGCGGGGCAGTACCCCGTGGGACTGGGGCGGCTCGCCGCCGTGACCGATCTTGCCATCGACCACCACGGCAAAAACGCCGCCTATGCGAAGCATACCTACGTCGAGGGCGATTCCGCCGCCTGCGGGGAGCTGATCTATCTGCTGCTGGGTGAGCTCGGCATCGAGCCGGATGCCGCCATGGCGGAGGCGCTGTACTGCGCCCTCGCCACCGATACGGGCTGCTTCCGCACCCGCGCCACCACCGCCCGCACCATGAGCATCGCGGGCAGGCTCCGCGAGACCGGCTTCGATGCCTACACGCTGACGCACCGGCTCTTTGAGGTCAAGACGGCGGCGCGCATGAAGCTGGAGGCGGCGATATCCGAGGCGATGGCGTTTCCGCGGCCGGACACCGCGTGCGTCACCGTGACGCGGGCGATGCTGGAGCGCTGCGGCACGGTGGAGGACGATCTCGATAAGATCTCCATGCTGCTCACCGTGCCGGAGGGCGTGCGCTTCGGGTTGATGCTGCGCGAGCTGCCGGACGGGCTTTGGAAGGTCTCCGTGCGGACGGACGGCTCGATCCACGCGGGCGACATTGCCTCCCTCTATCCCGGGGGCGGCGGACACGCCGATTCCGGCGGCGCGGCGGTGCACGGCGAGGCGAAGGCCCTGATGGGCGAGCTGCTCGCGCGGCTGGACGCGCTGAGAGTGTCTTGAAATACGGACGGGGACATGGTACATTTTTAACAAACCAACGCCGAAGGGCGTAAATTTTAGGAGGAAAATGAAATGAAAAAGACCCTTGCAATCATCCTTGCGCTGATGATGGTCGTGGCTCTGTGCGCCTGCGGCGCTGCGGAAGAAGCGGCTGCCCCCGCAGAAGCTGCTCCGGCAGCGGACGCAGAGACCTGCACCGTCACCTTCTCCACCGGCGAGACCTATGAAGCCACTGTGGGCGAAGACTTCGTGTTCTTCTTCCAGTGCGATGCCCCCGGCGACATGGGTGCTCCCGCTGACGGCGAAGAAGGTGCCGGCATCACGGTTTCCGAAGGCACCGTGAGCTATTCCAACGTTGGTCTCGGCGGCCCCTTCAGCTATCCCACCAGTGAGCTTGTCACCGTCTCCGGCTTCACCGGCGACTTCACCGTGACCGTGACCGATGCCGCTGTGGCGCAGGGCGCGACCTACACCATCTACACCGACGAGCAGGGCATTGCCGATGCGATCGCTTTCGCGGAGAAGATGGCGGCCGAGATGGCTGCCAACCCCATGGGCGGCGGCTCCGGCGAGCCTTCCGGCGAGGCTTCCGGCGAAGCTTCCGGCGAGCCCAGCGGTGAGCTCGAAGAGAGCAAGGAACTCGATGTCGAGTTCGACGGCAAGACCAACCACGTCACCGTCGCTTTTGAAGCGCTGACTGAGACCTCCAAGAGCTTCACCATCACCGGCGATCTCGAAGCCACCGGTACGCTCGACAAGGGTGTCTGGACGGCGGACGATGCCGCGGACCAGGAGCTGGTCGAAGCCGTGCAGGCTGCCTATCAGGGCTACACCGGCGCGGGCATCCCCACCGGCAATTAATTATCGGAGCGTCAGATGAAAGCTTCTCCATTCCGTTTCCGCCTAAGGGCGAAAACTCCATATCCGAAGCTTCCATCTCCCTTTCCGAAACAGACCCGCTGCGCTGGGCTCTGTTTCGGGTTTGAGTCCCCCACCGAAACTGCTTTGCTGGGTTTCGGCGGGGACCCCGATTAAAAACGGACGCGAACCGCTTGCGGCTCGCGTCCGTTTTTTGTCCGTCATCCTTCCCAATATGACCGCTGCGCGGGTTTATTCCGAGAGGATACCACGGAGAAAGCGCCCCATCCTTGACACAAATTTTCTAACCTGTTATAATCCGCCTTGTCCAATTATTTTTTATATGGAGGAAATGAAATGAAAAAGATCCTTGCACTGCTCATGGCCGTTCTGATGATCGCGGCCCTGTGCGCCTGCGGCGCTGCCGAAGAGCCCGCTGCCGAAGAAGCCGCTCCCGTTGAGGAAGCTGCTCCCGCCGAAGAGGCTGCTCCCGCTGAGGAAGCCGCTGAGACCTACACCGTGACCGTCATCAACGGCATGGACGGCTCCGTCGCCCAGACCGCTGAGGTCGTGGCCGGCGAAGACTACGTTTTCACCATCTCCTGCGATCCCCCCTGCGACATGGGCGCTCCCGCGGACGGTGAAGAAGGCGCCGGTGTCACCACCGACAAGGGCACCATCAGCTACTCCAACATCACTCTCGGCGGCCCCAACCAGTACCCCACCTATGAGACCGTCACCATCAGCGGCATCGACGGCGACTGCACCGTGACCATCACCCCCAACCCCGATGAGGTCGATGCGCAGTTCCCCAACCTGCTGGAAGGCGCTGTCGAGGCTCCCGCTTCCGGCGAGCCCAGCGGCGAACCCACCGGCGAGATGTAATCCAATTGCAATATAGAAGCGGCGGGCTCTTTTGAGCCTACGGCTTTTGTCGTATGGGATGATTACTGCTCTGCGTAGTTGGAGAAGTAGTTCTGCACGAGCACGATGGGGGTGCCCTTGTCGCCGGAGCCGGAGGTGAGGTCGGCGAGCGAGCCGAGCAGGTCGGTCAGACGGCGGGGAGTGGTGCCCTCGGATGCCATCTGTCCCTTGAGGTCGCCGCTCTTGGCGGCGATGGCGGCGCGGACGGCGTTCGTCAGCGCCTCGCCGGAGAGATCGGCAAAGTCGTTATCCTCGAGATACTTGATCTTCAGCTCGTTGGGCAGACCCTCAAGCCCGCTCGTCCAGCCCGCGCCCACCATGGGGTCGGCGAGCTCCCAGATCTTGCCGACGGGGTCTTTGAAAGCGCCGTCGCCGTAGACCATGGCCTCGATCTTCACGCCCGTGCGCTTGAGAAGCTCGGCTTGAATTTTCTCCGCCACCTCCTGCGCGTTGCGGGGAAAGAGCTTGATCTTCTCCTCGGTGGCCTTGTTCGAGCCGAGCAGACCGAAGGGGCTGAAGCCGGAGCCGTTCACGCTCTCGGAGAGAATGTCGCACATCGTGAGAACGGTCTCGCCGCCGGCGGATTTGACGCGGCGGGCGGACAGCTCACGGCTGTGGATGTCGCAGCAGAGGACTTTTTTGGTGTAGTCGAGGATGGCTTCGGGGCGGTTGGAGAAGATGATCTCGCAGTCCGCACCCTCCTCGCGGATGATGTTTTCGTAGTATTGGATATAGTCCACGCCGGTAAAGGGGTGCACCTCATAGCCGAACAGAGCGCGGTAGCGCTCGAGCGACAGCACCTCGCTGTAAGGCTGCACGCCGCTGTCCAGCAGAGCGTCCTCGCTGATGAGGTGGTTGCCCACTTCGTCGGAGGGGTAGGACAGCATCAGCACGATCTTCTTCGCACCGCGGGCGATGCCGCGCAGGCAGATGGCGAAGCGGTTGCGGCTGAGGATGGGGAAAATAACGCCCACGGTCTCGCCGCCGAGCTTTTGGCGCACATCCGCGGCGATATCATCGACGGTGCAGTAGTTGCCGTCGGCGCGGGCGACTACGGACTCGGTCACGCAGACCACGTCGCGCTCGCGCAGGGCAAAGCCGTCGTCCCGCATGGCAGTCTCGACGGAATCGGCCACGAGCTGAACGATATCGTCTCCCTCGCGGATCATGGGGGCACGGATACCTCTGGAAATAACACCGGGCATTTGGGAAAACTTCCTTTCTGGATCGGCGGTCTGACCGCCGGATGAAATGGCTTCACGCGGCAAAGAACGCACAAAACCAACTATATTATTATACACAGGAATCCCGTGCTGTCAATTATTTTTCGAGACAGTGCAAAAGTGGAGTTTCTTGCAAAATGCGCAGAAATGGTGTATTCTTATGCAAAAGATGCTTGGGAGAGGATTATGGAAGAATCGGTTTATCAGCAGCGCGGCTATCTGCGTGAAAGCTGGCGGCTGTTCCATCTGCGGGACGAGCTGGCGGGCGAGGTGGACAGCCACTATCACGAGTTTTTCAAGCTCGTCTTTTTCCGCTCCGGCCGCGTGACCTACAGCGTCGAGGGGCGGCACAGCGACCTCCAGCCGGACGATATCGTTCTGGTGCCCATGGGCAGCGTCCACCGCGTCGAAGCCGACCCCGCCGTGCGCTATGAGCGCGTCATCCTCTATCTCTCGCCCGTGTTTCTGCTCCAGAACTCCACCGCCGACTGCGACCTCACCCACTGCTTCCGGCTCTGCCGCGAAAAATCGCGCTATGTCCTGCGCCCGCAGCCGGAGGATGCCGTGCAGCTTCGCCGCACGCTGCGTGCGCTGGAGCAGAATCTCACAAGCGATGCCTACGGCGCGGAGCGCATGGCGGATGCGCTGCTGGTGCAGCTTCTCATCGAGTTGGGACGGCAGGCGGAGCAGCCGCGGGATGCGCTCGCTCCGGCGCGGGTGCTGAATCCCAAGGCGGTGGAGCTGCTGCACTACATCGACGAGCATCTTGCGGAGGACATCTCCATCGATGCGCTCGCGGAGCGCTTTTTCATCTCCAAATACCACATGATGCGCTCCTTCCGTGCCGAGACCGGTTTCACCATACACGGCTACATCACGGAAAAACGGCTGCTTCTGGCGCGCGCCATGATGCAGGGCGGCAGGAGCGCGGCGGATGCCTGCTTCGACTGCGGCTACCGCGATTACAGCGCCTTTTCCCGCGCATTCAAAAAGAAATTCGGCGTTTCGCCCCGCGGTGGGCGGAGCCTTTGAGGAGGGGACAGCATGACCGATATTGCCATCATCGGCGGCGGTGCGTCCGGCATGGCGGCGGCTCTCGCCGCGCTGGATCGGGCGGATAACCACGTCACCATCTACGAGCGGCAGGCGCGGCTCGGCAAAAAGCTCATGGCGACGGGCAACGGCCGCTGCAACCTCAGTAACCGCAGCGAGCTTTTTCCCCACTACCACGGCGACCGCGGCTTCGCTATGACCGCGCTCGACCGCTTCCCCGCCGATAAGACGCTCGAATGGTTCGGCTCGCTGGGGCTCATGACCGTGACCGAGCCCTCCGGACGGGTCTATCCCGCCTCGGATGCCGCCTCGAGCGTGCTGGACTGCCTGCGCTTTGCGCTCGCGGAGCGCGGCGCGGCGATCGTGACGGATGAAATCCGCTACGCTGCCTCCACGGGGCACGGCTTTGTGCTGCGCGGGGCGGAGGAATACCGCGCCGACCGGCTCATCGTCGCCGCGGGCGGTGCCGCCGGTGCCAAGCTCGGCGGGAGCATGAGCGCGTATAAGCTGCTCGCCGCCTTCGGGCACATGAGCA
>JAZUEL010000014.1:0-5449 GCA_045640125.1 Oscillospiraceae bacterium | reverse complement strand
AGCGCGCAGTAGCACGCGGTGATGAAGCCCGCCTTGCCGACGTTGGTGGCGGGATCCTGATAGGCGATGCCGAACTGCTGAAGATTCGAGGCGATGAACAGCACCACGCCGCAGCATACGCCGCCGATCCATATATTCTTTTTCGAGCCCTTTTCAAAGCTTCCCGAACGGCTGCGGACCTTGTCGAGCAGGGGCAGCAGCGCCGTCAGCGCCGCCGCGCCGATGACGCTGCGGATGCCGTTGAAGGTGAGCGGCTCGACGAGATTCGTGCCCTCCTTCTGGGCGACAAAGGCCGTGCCCCAGATGAGCGCCGCCAGAAACAGAAGCAGGGGGTTCAGAAATTTCTTGTTCATGTCCGTCACTCCGTTTGTTAAACTTCAAACCGCTTGCAGTATAGCATATTATTCTATGGTTGTCACGAACTAAAAATCATGCTATAATCGCGGCACAAGGAGTTGAGTTTTTTGCTTGGATTTTACAATGTATCCGTCATTTTGACTTATCTCGGCCTGTGCGGTGCGGTGTGCGGCATGGGCTTTGCCATGGACGGGCGGCTCGGCATCGCCGTGGCGCTTCTGATGTTCAGCGGCCTCTGCGATATGTTCGACGGCACCATCGCCCGCGCCACGAAGCGCTCGGAGGACGCGCAGGTCTTCGGCATCCAGATCGACTCGCTCTGCGACCTCGTCTGCTTCGGGGTCTACCCCGCCGTGATCGCCTACAGCGTGGGCGTGCGGGGCGTGTTCGGCATGATCGTTCTGAGCCTGTTCGTGCTCGGCGGTGTCATCCGTCTCGGCTATTTCAACGTCATCGAGCAGAAGCGTCAGCAGGAGACGAAAGAGGAAAAGGGCGTGTTCCACGGTCTGCCCATCACCGCCTCCGCGTGGCTCATCCCGCTGTTCTATCTCGTTCGCGCGCTGCTCGGCGGAAGCGGCGGCATCCTCGCGCTCGAGATCTATATGCTCGTGATCGCGCTGCTGTTCGTGCTCGATATCCAAATCAAAAACCCGAAGCACGCGCTGAAATACGTCGGCGCGGCGGTGCTGCTGCTTGCCGCCGTCGCCGCGCTGCTGCTTCTGCGGTAACAACTGATAATAAGGAAACGCTGTGACTGTCGTGGTCACAGCGTTTTTGTTTACAGCAGTTCGCGGTTATACAGCCCGCCGGTGCGGGGGCTGTCCGACTTGCGGCGGAGGGCGTAGTCCTCCGTGACGCGCCGCACCTCGGCGGGAGTTTCCCCGGTGAAATAGAGCAGATACCAGTCCATGCCCTCCGGCAGACGGTCGGCGATGTGCAGCGGCACGGAGTTGAGCAGGGTCGAATAGTTCCGGTTGCCGCACTCCACGGAAAACGCCACGCCCATGCGGTCGGTGAGCGAGCCGCTTTGGCGGCATTCGGCGCAGCCGACGGCGGCTTTCACGGGGCAGTTGCGCCAGCGCATCAGCGGCAAATAGCCGTAGGCGAGGATGCCGCGCGGCAGCTCGCCTCCGATGCGGCGCAACTTCGCGCTGTTCAGTTCCATCGACAGTGTCACGCCCGCGAGCCCCTGACGGGCGTACTCGTCGAGCGACTGCGAATTGGCGATGTTGAGCCCGAAGCCGCCGTAGACCGTCAGACCGAGCCGATGCCCCAGCTCCGCGCCGTAGATGTTGTCCGCCATGACGGCGGTGAGCCCCGCGTCGCGGAGTGCTTCCAGCGTTTTGCCGAACGCCGCCTCCCGCTCGGGATACAGCACGGCGGGCAGCTCCGCTATGAGCTTGTCGCCGTAAGCGGCGATGTCCGCGGCGGTGACCGTCTCGGCGGGCAGCAGAATTTTGGCAAAGAAATCGGGGTTTGCGATTTGTTCGCGCTTGTAAAAGCGCCCCCAGAACACAGGGGTCGCGGGGCTGTGCGGGGCGATCTGCGGGAAGGCAAAGGGCTGCGCCTCATGCGCGGGCGTTTCGCCGCGCTGCGCCGTCAGCGCCGCGAGCGCATCCCGCCGCAGGGCGTTGAGCGCGGCGTTCGGCAGCATCAGTCCGTCCGCGATTGAAGTGTCGATATTTTGCACATAATACGGCGTGCCGCCGGTTTTGGAAAGGCTCGTCTTCGCGCTCTCCGCGTCGAGCGCACGGGTACGCGCCGCCTCCGGCACAGCGCCGCCGACCGCTGCCTCGTGCGTCCCGTCCGAGACTGTCAGCGCACTGTGCGCCGCGTCCGCCTCGAAGCGCATCGAGACGGGGATGAGCGGCTGCTCACGGTCATACAGCCGCGCCAGCTCCTTCAAAACGCCCTCCGCGCCGGTCACGTCGTCCTTGGTGCGGTAGCCGAACATGGAAGCGTCCCGCTTGCCCGTGAGGTAGCCGTCGGAGAAGCCGGAGCGGGAGAACACCGCCCGCAGCGTGTCGAGGTCATAGGGCTCGCCCGCGAGCGCCTGACGGCAGGCGGTCACGGCGGCGGCGACGTATTCGGGACGCTTCATGCGCCCCTCGATCTTGAAGCTGTCCACGCCGATCTGCTCCATCTCGCGCACGTGCTGCAAAAGCGACATATCCTTGAGCGACAGGCAGTGATCCCTGCCGCCGCAGTGCCAGTCGAGGCGGCAGGGCTGGGCGCAGAGCCCGCGGTTGCCGCTGCGTCCGCCGAGCATGGCGGAGAGGTAACAGCCGCCGGACAGGCTCATGCAGTGTGCGCCGTGGACAAAGGCCTCCATCCGCACCGGCACGGCGGCGCAGACCTTTTCCATCTCGGAAAGGGTCATCTCCCGCGCCAGTACCACGCCGTCGAAGCCCATGTCCGCGAGCCGTTTTGCGCCGTCCACGTTGTGCACGGCGGTCTGCGTGGAGGCGTAGCGGGCGATGGAGGGATAGCGGTTTCGGAACAGGCGCAGCACCGCCATGTCCTGCACGATGACCGCGTCCGCGCCGCTTTGGGCGATGAGCGCCGCCTCCTCCTCGAGCATGGGAAGCTCCTCGTCGAGGATCATGGTGTTCACGGTCACATACAGCCGCACGCCGCGCTCGTGGCAATAGCGCACGGCGGCGGGCAGACTGGTCTCGTCAAAATTTTTGGCGTTGCGGCGGGCATTGAAGCCCTTCGCGCCCAGGTACACCGCGCCCGCGCCGCAGCGCACGGCAGCAACTAATTGTTCCTCGCCCCCGGCGGGGGCGAGAATTTCGGTCTGCTCGCCCGAAGTGAATTCGGGCGGCATAATCCTCGGGGCGGCTGCCCCTTGCGGATTTACGCCCGACCCCGTCGGGCGGCTCGCGCTGCCCGCGCTTCGCTTATCCCCCGCAGGGGCCAAAATCTCAGACATAGTAATCTCCAAAAAGTTTTTCCCCAGTATAGCACACTTTTCCGCGCTTCGCCATCCTTGACAAGCGCTTTTCGACGGCATACAATATGCACATGGAAAAAATTCGAAATCTTTTTGTAAAATATAAGGAACTGATCCTTTATCTTCTGTTCGGCGGACTGACGACGATCGTCAGCTGGGGCAGCTATGCACTGCTGGAGCTCTCGGGCCTGTCCGTGACGGCGGCGAATGCGCTGAGCTGGATATGCGCCGTCGCCTTTGCCTTTGTGACGAACAAGCTGTTCGTGTTCGAGTCGAAGTCCTGGGCGATCAAAACGACCCTGCGCGAGGCGGGGGAGTTCGTCGGTGCCCGCCTTTTGACGGGACTGCTCACGATGGTGGGCGTGCCGCTGCTGGTAAAATGGGGGATCGATTTCCCCATCACGCTGGGCGATAAGGTCCTGGAGGGCATGATCGCCAAGATTATTATGTCGGTGCTTGAGGTGCTGCTCAACTACGTCGCCTCCAAGCTCGTGATTTTCAAAAAGAAGGAGACCCCATGAAAACGCTGCGCCAAAGCTATGCGCTGACCGCTGCCGGCATCAACGCCTGCTGCGAGGAGCTGCGCCGCTTTGCCAAAGAGTGCGGCCTGCCGCAAAGCGACCTCACGCGGCTCGTCCTCGGTACGGAGGAGGCGCTGCTGCGCTATCAGAGCCGCTTTCCCGATGAGCGCGAGCTGACGCTCGATGTCTCCCTGCGCTTCGGGCGGCTGCGGATGAATCTGCTCGTCCCGGGCGAAGCCTATAACGTCATCGACACGGACGATGAGCCCGACGAGTTCGCGCTTGCCATGTCCGATATGTTCAACCGCCTCGTCCTCTCCCTCTCCCACAGCTACCGAAACGGTGTCAACTGCATCAGCTGCGAAAAGCCCGTCTCCACGGATATGAGCTTTCTGCTCCAGCTTGCGATCGCCATTGCCGCGGGTGTCGGGGTGGGCTTTTTGTGCCGGCTGCTCCCCGCCGCCGTTGTCGAGCCCTTGGATGCCCTGCTCACGCTCATCAACAACACCCTCATGGGCCTCATCAAAATGGCGGCGCTGCCCGTGATTTTCCTCTACACCATGAAGGGCATTGCGGACTGCGGCGGCATCTCCGCTTTCGGAAAGATCGCCAAAAAGACCCTCGGCAGCCTCTTCGGCAGCTTGCTGCTGATCCTTTTTGCCACCCTCGGTATGAGTCTGCTGCTTCTGCCTTTCTCGTACCAAAGCACCGCAGACGGTATGGAGAGGCTCTCCGCCACCTTCAGCATCCTGTTCTCCGTCTTTCCGGACAATATTGTCGCCCCCTTCTCGAACGGCGACAACATCAAGGTGCTCTTTATCTCCGTCCTTGTCGGCTGCGCCCTGCTCACGCTCGGCAAACGCGGCGAATCCATCTCCCGCGCGCTCGGAACGCTGTGCGATGTCAGCTCCAAGGTCATGGAGTGGATGTGCAAACCCATCCCGCTGCTCATCGGCATCATGATTTTCCAGAATGTGCGTGACCCGTCCATGCTGCACAGCGTTGCCGGGGCATGGCAGCCCTGCGTCGTGATGTTTGCCGTCTATATCGGCACCATTGTGCTCGATGCCGTCATTGTCGCCCGAAAGAAGAAAATGCGCCTGTCGGCGGTGCTGAGCGGCCTTGCTCAGCCTGTGCTGAAAGGCTTTACGACCGGCTCCAGCATCCTGACCTATCCGGATGTCGAGCAGACACTTAAAAAGAATTACAAGACTGAGCCCCGCTTCTGCCGCTTTTCTCTGCCGCTCGCCATGACCTTTTACCAGCCCGTGATCCTGCTCGGCTGCGTTTCGCTCTACTTCGCCTACCTCTCCGGCGTTGTCGTCACGCCCGCGTGGCTTCTGTCCTTTCTCCTGCTGGGCTACATAGCGGCGGTCGCCATCCCGCCCGTGACGGGGGGCGTGGTCGCCATGCTGGCGTTCATGTTCACCTCGCTCGGTGTGGACAGCAGCTATCTGGCGCTGGGAACGTCCATTCTTATGCTGCTCGACTATCCCAACACCGGCGGTCGTGTCGCCATGATCATTCTCGAGATCGCCCGCATCTCCGAAAGCAAGACCGTTAAGGAAAAATAAAACAGTCCAATGAAAAGCGCCCGCGACCAAATCGGTCGCGG
>JAZUEL010000013.1:0-8425 GCA_045640125.1 Oscillospiraceae bacterium | reverse complement strand
CGCTCGGCTGCGAGGCAAGGCGCGTGCAGTTCACGCCCGACCTGCTGCCCTCCGATGTGACGGGCATGAACATCTATGACCGCGCCTCGGGGGCGTTCAAGCGCCTGCAGGGGCCGGAGGTGACCAATCTCCTGCTGGCCGACGAGCTCAACCGCGCCATCCGGCGCACGCAGTCGGCGCTGCTCGAGGCCATGGTGGAGCGGCAGGTGTCGCTCGACGGCGGGACGGAGCCTTTGCCGAATCCGTTTTTCGTGCTGGCGACCCAAAACCCCGTGGAGTCGGAATCCACCTTCCGTCTGCCCGCCGCGCAGCTCGACCGCTTTATGATGTGCCTCACGATGGGCTATCCCACGCCCGAGGAGGAGCAGACCATGCTGCGGCTGGTCGGCAGCAGGGTGGATTTTACGCAGGTGCAGGCGGTGACGAGTCCGGAAGAGATCTGCGCCGTGCAGAGAGACATCGAGCAGGGTGTCTCCGTGTCGGATGAGATGCTGGCGTATATCGTGGCGCTGACAACGGCGACGCGCTCCTGCGACGAGCTGCGTCTCGGCGCGTCCCCGCGCGCCAGCCGCGCCCTGTTCCGTGCGGCGAAGGCGCTCGCGGCGATCGAAGGGCGGGATTATATCACGCCGGACGACGTGAAAACGCTCGCTGTGCCGGTGCTGGCACACCGCGTGGTGCTGTCGTCCAAGGCCGCCATGGCGGGCAAGACCGCGGCGGCGGTGATCGCGGAGCTGTGCGGGGCGCTTGCCGTGCCGCCTAAGACGGCGGAAGTGTTCCATGCGTAAAAAGCAGGTCGGTTTTGAATCGGCGCTGCTGGTCAATGTGTATGTGATCGTGCTCTGCTTTGCCGGCTCGCTGCTGGCATGGTGGGTGCGCTCGGACGCGGTGGCGGCGCTGCTGCTGGCGGTGGCGGTCGTGGGGCTCGTGAGCCGCTTGTGGGGCGAGTATGCCTTGCGGCGGCTGCGCGTGACCGTGGACTGCGGGAGTGAGACACTGTCTGTCGGGCAGTCTGTCACGCTGCACTATTCCGCCGAGAATGACAAGCTGCTGCCGCTTATATGGTGGGAGTTGGGGCAGGATGTGCCCACGCGCGGCTGCATGGTGCCGGAAAACGGCTTCACCCTGTGCGAGTTCGACAAGGACGAGGCGAACTTTGCAGGGTGCGAAAGCGCGTATTTGCAGCGCTTTGCCTTTCTGATGGGCTTTTCCCGCGCCGAGTGGGATTGCCGCTGGCGCGGCGTGCGGCGCGGCGTGTGGCGGCCGGAGGGCGTGATGCTCCGCTCGGGCGACGGCTTCGGGCTGACGCAGATCACCGGCTCGGGCGATGCCATGCGCGGACGCTGCTTCGTTGTCTGGCCCGAGATCGTCGAGGTGGATGAAACGCTCCTGTTAAAAAATGTGTGGACGGGTCACACGGGGCGCAGCGGCTGGGTCGAGGACCCGGGTGTGCTGCGCTCGGAGCGGCTGTATCAGCCCGGGGATGCGTGGAAGCGCATTGACTGGCGCATGGCGGCGCGGCAGGATGAGATCTACGTCCGGCAGTACGACACCGTATTGCCGCAGAGCTTTCTGTTTATACTGGATGTGGCATCGCTGACAGATGCCGAGGAGGCCATCAGCCTCACGGCATCGCTGATCTTGGCGCTGTCGCGGCGGGGCATCCCCTGCGGGCTGGCGCTCCCCGCCACGAAAGCCGCGCCGATGCTGCTGCTGCGACCGGATGATCCGTCGGTGACGGCGGAGGATTGCCTTTTTGCGCTGTCGGAGCTGGATGCGGAGACGGCGGGCGGCTTTGACCGCGCTGCGCTCGCGTCTGCGGCGGCGGAGGCGGGACAGGTCTGGCTCGTCGGCGAGCGGGCGCAGGAGCTTTCTGCCTCCGAGCTTGCGGCGGCACTGCGGCAAAACGCGCCGCGCTTCCTTTGTAAGCAGCCGGACGGGGCTTTGAGCTTTGCCCGCCTGCGGCGAGAGGGGGCGGACGCATGAAAAATCGCGTACACGTCTTTGCCGCCGTCTCGGAGAGTCTCTGTTATCTCTGCGTGTACTGGATCGTTGCCGCCACCATGATTTTGGCGCATAAGGGCTGGAGCATGGGGCTGCTGTGGCCGCTGGCGTGGTCGCTGCTGTGCGCGATGGCGGATGTGCTGATATTGAAAAAAGAGCGCAGCTTTGCGTTTCTGATGCTGCTCGGCGTGGGCATGAGTGCTGTGGGGCTTCTGTTTTTTATCGTGATCTCGGGCGTGAAAATGACCGGACTTCACGTTGTGACGCTCGCGGTCGGCGCGGGCATGGCATCGGGGCTGCCGCTGTATTATCTCGTCAACAAACCGCAGCTTTCCAAGCATTTGAACGCGCTGGATATTCTGCTGATCGCCTTTGTGTGGCTGCTGCTGGTGCAGTCGGGCTACGAGTTCGCCGCGGGCACGGACCTGCTGATCGCGGTGGTGCTGCTCGTCGATGCGGCGGCGGCGGTGGGTCTGCGGATGAACGCGGACGGCGGCGTAGCGGGCGCGTGGAAGGCGGTCGTGGCGGCGCTTGTTTCGGCACTTGCGGTGGCGGCGCTGGTGGCGCTGCTCGTGGCGCTGTTTTCCCGCAGCGCGGCGTTGACGGGTGGCATCCTCGGTGCGCTCGGCGCGGGATTCCGATGGATTGGCTCGCTGTTGCGCGGCTTTTTCGCCTGGTTTTCCGGCCTGTTCTACCGCGAGAGGAAATACTACGAGTTGGGGAACGCCGATTTTGAGCTCCCCTCTGTGGCGGGGCTGGACGAGACCGTGCAGATCGGGCAGCAGAGCATGGCGTGGCTCGGGGTCACGGCGGGCGTTTTGGTGCTCGCGCTGCTCGTGGCGCTGCTCATTGTGATGCGGAAGGACAAATGGAAGCTCAGCGCGGAAGGACAGAGCGAAAGCTTCGCCGCGCAGACCAGCCGCATGACGGGCGGGCTGCGCCGGCGTTGGCGCGAATGGCTCGATTCGCTCCGCTTTTGGTGGGCGGCGCGGCTGCGGCGGGACACGCCCCCGGGTCTGCTCGTGGCGCTGCAGCGAAAAGCCAGACGGCAGAAGCATCCTCGTCGCGAGGGCGAGACGATACGCGCCTTTATCGCGCGCATGGCACCGGATGGCTCGCTGTCGGTGCTGGCGGACGATCTGGAGCGGCATTTTTACGGCAAACAAGCATACCGGCTGACGACTGCGCAATGCCGCGCCCTGCGCCGGACGGTAGAGAAAGGATAAAAAGTTATGGTCAAAACAGCCATTCTGGTGTCCGGCGGCGGCACAAATCTGCAAGCCGTCATCGACGCGCACCTGTTCGGCGAGATCCCGAACTGCGAGCTGACGGCGGTGATCTCGTCCAACGCGGATGCCTACGCGCTCATCCGCTCCCGCAGCGCCAACATCCCGAGCTACGTTGTGGAGTGGTCGCTGTTTCCGAATCCGTCCAGCTACAACACCGCCGTGTTGCAAAAGCTGCAGGATTTGGATATTGAGCTTGTGATTCTGGCGGGCTATACGCTCCCCATCGGGCTCGGCATCCTGCGGGCGTATCAAAACCGCATCATCAACATCCAGCCGAGTCTGCTGCCCGCCTTCGCGGACTGCAACGGCGCGACGCTGGAGCCTTACGAGGCGGCGATCCGCTGCGGTGTGAAGCTCTCCGGTGCGACGGCGTATTTCGTCACGGAGGAGCCGATGGGGCCGATCATCATGCAGCAGGCGGTAGAGGTCTGGGAGGGCGACACCGCCAAGACGCTTCAACGGCGCATCATGGAGGAAGCAGAGTGGAAGATTCTGCCCAAGACCATGGCGCTGTATTGTCAGGGAAAACTGTCCGTGGAGGACGGCATTGTGCATATCGCAGGAGGAAACCAATGAACAATTTAAGCATCGGAATGAAGATTTTTGTGATCGCCCTGATCTTACTGGCGCTGATCGCGGCATCGGCGACGGCACTGTATCTCGTGTTTTCCGCCAAGCCCAACTATGAGGTCGTGGACGAGCGATACGAAGAAACGGAAAGACTCGATCTGACGGAGGAGCTGACGGTCACGCCCGCGCCTACGCCGACACCTGCGCCCACGCCGGAACCCGCGGCCGAGCCCGAGGGACCGGATGACCACGGCTTCTGGCCGGATGAGGGCACCGTCACCGTCACGGGCGACAGCGTGAACGTCCGCGCCGAGCCCAACACCGACTGCGAGATCCTCGGCAGCGTTTCCCGCGGCGATACGCTCACCCGCACCGGACACAACGACGAGGGCTGGGTCAGAGTGGAATACAACGGCGAAGAGGCGTATGTCTCGGGAGACTTCGTAGAATAAGCAGCGGCTTGTCTTTTGCCGCGATACTTCCCCGCGCCCGCTTGCCGGCGTCAGATGAAAGCTTCTCCATTCCGCTTCCGCAAGGATGCGAAAGCTCCATATCCGAAGCTTTCATCTTCCTCTCCAAATCGCAACCACTTTGTTGGGTTGCGATTTGGGTAACGATAATCTGTCCAGCCCCCTTTACACAAGGGGGCCAAAGAGGTAGATATAAAGCAGCAGCGGAGGTCGTATGACCTCCGCTGCTGCTATGTCTATTCAGTTCGCTCATTGCTCCCGCCCCAGTCTGCGGTAGACCGTGAGCATCATGGTGGTGAAGCAGGCGGTGGCACCGAGGTAGTCGGACAGCGGCTCCGCCCAGAACACACCCGTCACGCCGAGAATATGCGGCAAAACCAGCGTCAGCGGCACGACGATAAAGGCCTTGCGCAACAGCGAGAAGAACACGGCTTGCTTACTCATGCCGAGCGCGGTGAAGGTGTTCTGCCCCACGAATTGCAGCCCCATCACCCAGTAGCCGCACATATAGATCCGCATGAGACCGCGTCCCGTTTCGATGAGCTGCGCATCGTTCGTGTAGATGCGGATGAGCGCCACGGGGAAAAACTCCGCGAGTACACATACCGTGGAGCAGTAGGCGACGGTGATATAAAAGGCGATGCGAATGCCCTGCCGCACGCGGTCGTAGAGCTTCGCGCCGTAGTTGTAGCCGAACACGGGCTGGCAACCCTGTGTGATCCCGCGCGGCACCATCATAAAGATGTCGCGGATGGACATGAAGATGGTCATGGTGCCGACGAATACATCCCCGCCCCAGCGCAGCAGCACGTGGTTGGTCACCATTTCGACCAGGGAGTTGGTGCAGCCGAAGCAGAAGCTCGCCGCGCCGAGGGAGAGGATGCGCCGGACGGTGGCTCCGTCCGGCTTCATAGCGGCGAGCGTCAGCGTTACGGGCGGCTTCTTCCCCACGAGAAACAGCAGCACCCACACCGCGCTGATCGCCTGCGAGATCACGGTGGCGAGCGCCGCGCCGCGCACACCCATGCCGAAGGCGAAGATGAACAGCGGGTCGAGCGCGATATTCAGCACCGCGCCGATAGCGACGGAGATCAGCCCCGTGCGCCCGAAGCCCTGCGCCGTGATGTGGAAGTTCATGCCCGAGGCGATCATCACAAATTCCGAGCCGAAAAGATAGATGGTCAGATAGCTTTTGGCATAGGGAAGCGTGTTTTCGGAAGCACCGAAAAAGAGCAGAATGGGGTCGAGAAAGAGCTGAAATAAGAGCGGGACGATTGCGCCCGCCACGAGCAGCATGGAAAGGCTGTTGCCGATGACGGTCCTGGCGGCTTCGTCGTCCCCACGCCCCCGCGCCATCGACACCAGCGGTGCCCCGCCCTGCCCGCAGAGGTTGGTGAAGGCGGTCACAAGACTGATGACCGGCAGGCACACACCCAGTCCCGTCAGCGCGAGCGCACCGTTTTGCGGGATGTGGCCGATGTACACGCGGTCAACGAGGTTATAGAGAAGATTGATGATCTGCGCCAGACAGGTGGGGATGCCCATGCGGAGAATGCAGTTCAGCATCCGCCCCTGCGAAAAATCGGTTTTTGCAAGCGAATCAGCCGTGATCCTTCTCCCCTCTCAGCTTCACAAGGCGGTCACGGATGACGGCGGCGTACTCGAATTCGAGCATCTTGGCGGCCTTGAGCATTTCTTTTTCGAGCTTTTCGATCTCGCGCTCGCGCTCGCGGCGCGTCATCTTCACACCGTTTTCCGTCATCGCCACGGCCTGCTCCGCGCTCGACGAGATGTCGATGAGATCGCGGACGGATTTGACGATGGTTTTCGGCACGATGCCGTGCGCCTCGTTATACGCCTGCTGAATGGCGCGGCGGCGCTCAGTCTCGTCCATGGCGGCGCGCATGGCGGCGGTGACGCTGTCGGCGTAGAGAATGACGGTGCCCTCGGCGTTGCGCGCGGCGCGGCCTATGGTCTGGATGAGACTGGTCTCGGAGCGGAGGAAGCCCTCCTTGTCCGCGTCCAGAATGGCGACAAGCGACACCTCCGGCAGGTCAAGACCCTCGCGCAGGAGGTTGATGCCGATGAGACAGTCGAACTCGCCCAGGCGCATATCGCGGATGATCTCCATGCGCTCAAGCGCGGCGACGTTGTGGTGCATATAGCGGCACTTGATGCCGGCGTTTGAAAGGTAAGCGGTCAGATCCTCCGCCATTTTGACGGTGAGCGTCGTGATGAGCGTGCGCTCGTTTTTGGCGATGCGCGTGTTGATCTCGGAGATGAGATCGTCGATCTGTCCCTCCACGGGACGCAGCTCGATCTTCGGGTCGAGCAGCCCCGTCGGGCGGATGAGCTGCTCCGCGATCTGTCCGGCGCGGCTGCGCTCGTACTCGGCGGGCGTGGCGGAGACATAGACCGCCTGCCCGATGCGCTGCTCGAACTCGTCGAATTTGAGCGGACGGTTGTCGAAGGCGGAGGGCAGGCGGAAGCCGTACTCCACCAGGGTCTCCTTGCGGCTGCGGTCGCCGTGGTACATGGCGCGCACCTGCGGCAGCGTCACATGGCTCTCGTCCACAAAGAGCAGAAAATCCTTGGGGAAGTAGTCGAGCAGCGTCATGGGCGGCGTGCCGGGCGCGCGGTCGGAGATGACGCGCGAGTAGTTTTCTATGCCGGAGCAGTAGCCGAGCTCCTGCATCATTTCAATATCGTACTCCGTGCGCTGACGGATACGCTGCGCCTCGAGCAGTTTGCCGTTTTCCTCGAAATGCTTCACACGCTGCTCCAGCTCCGTGCGGATATCGCGGATGGCGCGGTCCATCTTCTCCTTGGTGGTGACATAGTGGCTCGCAGGGTAGATGGCGGCGTGCTGCAAATAGCGCGTGGGCATACCCGTGACGACGTTGATCTCCGCGATGCGGTCGATCTCGTCGCCGAAAAACTCCACGCGGATGGCCTTGTCCTGCGAGTAGACGGGGAAGATCTCCACCGTGTCGCCGCGCACGCGGAACTTGTTGCGCTCGAAGGCGATGTCGTTGCGCTCGTAGCGGATGTCCACGAGCTTGTGCATCAGCTCATCCACGCTTTTCGTCATGCCCGGGCGCAGGGAAATGACCATGTTGGCGTAGTCGATGGGGTCGCCGAGGCCGTAGATGCAGCTCACGGACGAGACGATGATAACGTCCCGCCGCTCGAACAGAGCGCTCGTGGCGCTGTGGCGCAGGCGGTCAATCTCGTCGTTGATGCTGGCATCCTTTTCAATGAAGGAATCCGTGTGCGGGATGTAGGCCTCGGGCTGATAATAGTCGTAGTAGCTGACGAAATACTCCACGGCGTTGTCGGGGAAAAACTCGCGGAACTCGCTGCAAAGCTGCGCCGCGAGCGTTTTGTTGTGCGCGAGCACCAACGTCGGGCGCTGCACGCGCTCGATGACCTTCGCCATGGTGTAGGTCTTGCCGGAGCCGGTGACACCGAGCAGCACCTGCTCGGAAAGACCCGCTTCGACGCCACGGGCGAGCGCATCTATGGCCTCCGGCTGATCACCGGCGGGCGAGTATTCCGATACGACGTGAAATTCAGGCATGGTAACCCTTTCAGTTTGTAAGAGTGATCCCTTCGGGGATGGCATCGGCGGGGTCGGAGGAGCTCGCCTCCGGCGCGCCGAAGTAGTGATAGTTCAGCGGGCAGGCGGGGTAGGCGGCGGTGTCCCACCAGTAGCGCCCCCATATATCGTCGTCGCCGACGAGGAAGATCGTGTTTGCGCCGATGTCCACGTGATAGCTCTGTCCGTCCAGCGTGACGATGTTCCAGAAATGCTCCTCGTTGTCCAGCCGTCCCGTGACGATCTGGCAGTCCGCGCCGAGCATACCGCACAGCGCCTCGTATGCCATGGCGAGCCCCTCGGAGCTTGCCGAGCCGGTCGTCAGCGCTTCGTAGGCGGTATTCGGGGCGTCCGGTGCTTCGGTGCAGTGCGCCGCAAGACGCACGGCGGCGGTATAGAGCGCGTCCGCATCGGGCTGCGTCGGCTCATAGGACGGCTCATCCGAGGCGGCGGCGGGGAGAAGATCGCCGACCAGTGTCCGGCAGGCGGCGAGA
>JAZUEL010000012.1:0-40922 GCA_045640125.1 Oscillospiraceae bacterium | reverse complement strand
GACGCGATAAGATACGCCGCCTCGATTACCGTTACGTCGTCTGACGAGCCGAGCACATAAGTGCAGTAGTAGGTCAGGCAGGTGAGCAGCGAGAGATTAATGATGCCATAGAAAAGTATGTAGACCGTGTTGAGGACGAATGGCCGATAGGTGTACAGCACCTTGAAGATGTGGAGCATTCCCACGTGCTCCTCTTCCTCGTTCTGAGGCATAACGCGCTCTTCGGTGGTGAAATAGTGGATCAGGCAGCCCACGATGCACACCGCCGCCATGACACAGGCGGTCAGCAGGAAACCGCGGCTGCCTGTGACGGGGTCGAGATTTCCGTTGTCATCCAGCGCGCCGAACAGGTTCAGCAGCGGGAAGCAGGCTACCGCGCCTATGGCGGTGCCGACGCAGCTGCCGATGTTGCGGTGAACATTGATCGAGCGCCGCTCCCCGTCAACATTGGTGGCGAGACCCGCCATGCAGTTATAGGGGATGTCCGTGGCGGTATAGAGAAGCTCAAACAGGAAGTAGCCGAGGGAGGCTATGATGACCGTCACCGTCTGTGAGGCGTGGAAATTTGTGAAGATCAGCACGACCGTCAGCGCCCAGGGCACGGCGCTGTAAAGCGCGAAGGGGCGCACGCGCTCGCCGTTTTTGAAACGGTGGTTTACGGCAAAGTAGCCTACCAGCGGATCGTTGATCGCATCCCAGACGATTCCCAGAGAGAGAATTGTACCGGCTGTTCCCATGGGGATGCGCAGGACCTCCGTCAGGAAGAAAAGATAGTAAAGGCTCTTGAACTGATAGACTATGTTCGAGGCCGCGGAGAAGCTGCCGAAGCCGAGCTTTTCCGAAAGTTTGAGCTTTCCGTTTTTCATATCGTGCAGTCCTCTCTGTCTTTCACGGCAAGCAGCTTTTCCCTCAGCAGGCTTTTGAAGCGCTCGCCTTCATCGTTCATGGGATTGTGGCCCGAGTTTTCAAACCAAATCAGACATTTGTCGGGCGCTTCGATGCTTTCATACCAGTCCTCCACCAGGGACGACGGTGTGTTCTGGTCAAGCCTGCCGTCAAAGATATAGAACGGCATTTGGAAGCTTGTGCAGGTCTTGGGGAAATTCGTGCGTCCGCATTCGGGCCACATGGTCTCCAGAACAACGCGGTGGCCTTTGGCGATCCCCCAGAGATCCGAAAGGGTGTACTCTCCGGCTGTCAGCATGGGAATCAGCGTGGAACTCACATAGCTGCGCTTTTTCTCATTGGGCGAATATCCGCCGTATTTCATCATGACCTCGCGCTGCATCATCATGCCGGCGTAGTTTCCGCCCTTGTAGACACCCATTACGGGAGGGCCGCACTTGTTGAGCGTGTCAATGGCTTTCTGATCTCCGGCTTTCTTGGCTTCCTCCATACAGAACTCCCAGCTAAGCTGTTCGTTCAGGGCGCCGTCTACGACCTGCCCGAAACCCACGAAGGCGGCGATGTGTTCGGGATGACGGCTGGTGAGGTACGTCCCCAGCTCCGAGCCCCAGCTTCCGCCGATAACGAATATCTTGTCCTTGCCAAAGCGTCTGCACAGCCACAGCACCAGATCGTTCGCGTCCTCCACGAGCTGATCGATCGTAAGCGTTTGAATGTCCACGCCTTTGTAGGAGCCTCCGCTGCCGCGCTGATCCCATGTGGCGATCGTGAAGGTGTCCATCAGGTCTGCGTGATCGGCAAATATAGTATGGCGGTTGCACACGCCGGGGCCGCCATGCAGGAACAGCAGCACGGGTTTATTCTCATCATCCGTCTTGATGTGTATCTTCTGCGGGAAAGCGCCCAGCAGAATTTTTTCTTTTATTTCGGTCATAGTTTCTCCTTTTTCAGATATGGAACTATTATAATGAGAAAAACTTAACATGTCTACTGTGCGTTTGTGATAGAATGGCTGCGCTATTGTCCGATTCGGGAAGAAAATGCCCTCATCCTGCGCGGTGACGAAAGCAGACGGCCATCGCCGTCCTCGGCGGCGGACGGTTTATCTTTGTTACGCATTTTCTGTGACCGGCCGCGGTGCGGAGAAATCTGTTTTTCTGATTTTACGGCTGAGCATAAGGATAACGATCACAAGGGAAAGAACGTCGGCGACGGGCTGTGCCCAGATCAGACCGTCCACGCCGATGATCGCTTTCATAATGAATACGGCGGGGATGAAGATGATGCCCTGGCGGAAGATCGAAGCAAGCAGGGCCGGCGTTGCCGCGCCGACCGCCTGCAAGGTGTTCTGACAAATGGCAAAGGCACCGATCAGCCACGCGGTGCTCATCAGGATTCGGGTGAAATGCACGCCCGATTCCAGTGCGGTCATATCCGTCAGGAAAACCTGGACGATGGGCTCGGCGAAGAGATAGCAGAGCGCGGAAACGATGGCACAAAACGCAAGACCGAACAGGGCGGAAAAGCGGATGCCGCCGACAAGACGGGCTTTTTCCTTTGCGCCGTAGCAATAGCCGAGAAAGGGCTGAACGCCGCTGCCGATCCCGATGCCGATGAGCGTGACGATCATAATGACCTTCGCGGTCACGCCGTAACCGGCGACGAGCATATCCCCGTCGGCGTATCGGGAAAGCTGCGCATTGACAACGATCGACGAAAGGCTGACGAGCAGATTGGCAAGCGAGGCGGAGATGCCGACCGAGAGAACGCCGGACAGTATTTTCTCTTTCATCGAGAAGTATTTGGGGCTGATACTGAGTGCGGATTTTCCGCGGAGGAAGTACAGGATATAATACCCTGCCGCAAGGGCATTGCCGATGACGGTGGCGATGGCGGCACCGGTAACGCCCCATCGGAAGCCGAGAATGAAAATCGGATCGAGGATCATGTTGAGCAGGTTGCCGATTAGCGTGCCGGTCATGGCCTTCATCGCTTCGCCTTCCGTGCGGACGATGGAGGAAAAACAGTTGGAGATCATCGAGAAAATACCGCAGCCGATGGCAATACGCAGATAATCCTTTGTCAGTCCGATGCTGTCGGCACTCGCGCCGAGCATCACGGTCACATCATCAAGGAATATCCAGAGAAGCGCCATCATGATGCCGCCGACGGAAACGCACGCCCACATACAGAACGAGCTTGCTTTTTTGGCGTATTCCGTCCGTCCCTCGCCGAGCGCGCGGGAGATGACCGATGTACCGCCGACACCGAACAGTGTGCCGAGCGACATGAAAATCATAAAAAGAGGCGTGGCAAAGGATACGGCCGTGACCATCAGATCGTTATGAGTAAGACCTAAAAAGAATGTGTCGGCGAGGTTGTAGACCATGACCATTATCATGGCGATGAGGGCCGGAATGCTGTTTTTGATGACGATTTTCGGGATGGAATCGGTTTTGAATGATTCGATAGCCGATGCTTTGTTTTCGTGATTCAATGGTGCTTTCCTCCGTTTTGTTGTGTGAGTTTTTCTGCCGCATTAAGCAGGCGTTCACAATAATTCTCAAATTGATTTTGTTCTTCTTCCGAGAGGCAGGTCATGATATCCCGAAGCCAGTCATTGTGAATGTCAAGAAGCTCCGCGACCTTCGTCCGTCCCGCCTCGGTCAGAGACAGCCGCTTGATGCGTTTGTCGGCGGGATCCTGCCTTCGCACGACGCAAGCTTTGTTTTCGAGGGATGCAAGCGCTTTTCCGACCGTTGTTTTGTCGGTTTTCAGCGCCACCGCCACATCATCCTGTGAGCAGCATTCGTGTGAATAGATGTAGGAGCAGATCATACATTCGGTGTCCGAAAGCTCCTGCAGCCGAATTTTCTCGTGGCTGAACTCTTTGTTGCAGCGGAACAGGAGATTGAGTGTTTGGTAATCCATGACCGCCCTCCCCGAATAGTAGAACTTTCTACTATTATAGCGCAGCTGCCGGAATAATGCAATGCAGTTCGAGCCGCCTGCAGAAGAATCGTTTGATTTTTGTCAGTGCTTGCCATCTGTTTCGGACCTTGGTATACTGGGGGCGAGAAAAACGGGCGTAAAAAACAGTGTCCACCGATTTTTGATGATCGGTGGGCACTGCTCATATACATATATTTCCGGCTTCGAGCCAGGCACGGTAGCGCGAGGCGAGCACGGCACGATCGGCTCCGGCAAGATACGCTTTCATCAGCGCGTCGAACAGGCGCACATAGGCGGAGATCGCTGCGGCGACGGTGTCGGCGCTGTCATTCACGCTCTCATCGAGGCGGATGGAACGGGTGAAACGCCCGCCGCAGAGCGCGTATTCGATGGGATACACCGGACGCAGCAGCACGTCCTCCATGGCCTTGAGCGTGCGGAAGTAGTTTTCCATCGCCTCTAAAAGCTCCGCCGACTGGGTGCGAAACACCACGCTCAGCTCGCCCGCCGCACCGCTGCGGTCGCGGAACAACTCCACGGAATACTTCACCGTCGGGCGGTAGCGGTATTGCAGGCTGGATTTGAGGCTCAGACTGGTGGCGTTCGGCGCGATGTAGGGCACCAGCTCGCGGTCACCGAGCAGAAGCTGCTCCATGCGGCGAAAGATGTCGTCGATGCGGCGCTCCGGTGTCGGAAGCCCCACGTATTCTGCCAAAATCTGGTTGACGAGATTGGAGCGGTTCGTGCCCTGACGGTGCGCCAGCGCGTCCACCTCCCGCACAACGTCCTCGGAAAGCATCAGGCTGTATAAGGTCTTTTTCAACTCTCTCACCTCCCGAAAACTATACCACGCAGTATAAAACTTATCAAGCGGTTTATATAAATTGTGATGCAAATATTGCCTTTGCTTTTCTTGAATGATCGGCGCGGATGTGTTATGATGCAGGCACCGCACATACCGCGTCGTTCTCGATGCAAACATAGCTGGACAGACCCGAAAGGGGTCGGAACGGAGACAGATCAAATGGATAAAACCACGGAGACATGGCTCGCGGAGGAGCTGACGTTCATAAACGATACGATGGCGCACACGCTGAATGGGCGCATGAAGGCGGAGTTCGTCTCCTGCTGCGACGACACGCAGGAGCTGACGCTGCGGTTCCCCCTGCAGGACTGGGAAGTCAACGGTCTGGGGAGCTTGCACGGCGGCATGATCAACGCCATGATGGATCTCGCCATGAGCATGGCTGTCTATTGCTTTTCGCGGCAGTCCATCCCGCCGACGATCTCCATGGCGGTCAACTATCTGCGCCCCGTCCCGATGGAGCAGTACGTTCTGATTCATACGAGGCTCAGTTCGCTCGGCCGCCGCAACGCCACGGCTGTTTGCGAGGCGATCGTGCCGTCGAGCGGCAAAACCGCCGCCACCGCCATCGGCACCTACGCGATCGTGCCGAAGGAGGGCTGAGAGATGCGGGCATTTCGCCGCATAGCCGTGATGGGTGCGGGCGGCATGGGAAGGCTGCTGGGGGGTGCGGTAAAAGCCCTGTAAAATGACAGAAAATGGGCTGAGTTTACAAATAATTCACATATATCGCAGGAAAAAATGAGATATTCTTCCTGCGTGTTAAAATAATGGCTTGTTTTGATCCGAAATTTGTATTATATTGAAATAAAGGCAATATGCCGAATTATTTAGGAGGAAAAAGAAATGAAAAAGTACCTTGCACTGCTTCTGGCTCTTTGCATGATCTTCTCTCTCTGTGCCTGCGCTTCCGCGCCTGCCGCCGAGAAAGCTCCTGCAGAGGACGAAGTTCCTGCGGAAGAAGCCGCTCCCGCGGAGGACGAAGCTCCTGCGGAAGAAGGCGAGACTGTGAAGATCGGCGTTCTGCTGCCGATGTCCGGCCCCACCAGCTATTACGGCGAAGTCCAGTTTAACGGCATCGAATTCTGCGCCAACTACATCAACGATAACGGCGGTGTTCTCGGCGGCAAGAAGATCGAGCTCGATCTTCAGGATTCTGCCGGCGACCCCGAGACCGGTGTGTCTGCGTTTGAGATGCTGGTCGAGGACGGTTGCGTTGCCGTTGTCGGCCCCTACAACAGCACCGTCGCTGCGGCCACTGCGCCTCTCGCCATTCAGTACGGCGTTCCCTACGTCGTCTGCAATGCCACGTCCGAGAACTTCATGGGCGAGGCCAACAAATACGTCTACCGCACCAACGTCGGCTCCACGGACGGCGACGGTATGTGGCGTATGATCTATGACTACCTCAACAATGTCCGTCCCGACAACCCCACCGATAAGATCGCTGTCGTTTATGACGAGGGCGACTGGGGCGCTGCTGCTGTCACCACCTGGCGTGACAACGCTGCCGACTGGGGCTACGAGGTCGTCGTGGACGAGGCGGTTTCCGAGTCCACCACCGACATGAGCGTTCTGGTCAACAAGATCAAGACTGCTGAGACCGACCTCATCGTTCTGGCTGCTTTCTCCAGCGCTTCCAACCTGCTCTGCAAGACCCTGAAGGACTATGACTGCCCGGCGGCAGTTGCCTCTCTGGGCGGCGGCGTGGGCGACACCACCTTCATCGAAAACTGCGGCGATGCCGCGGAGGGTGTTCTCTACACCGCACCCTGGACTCCGACCTACGGCTCTGACGACGCGGATGTTCAGGCTCTGTACGAAGACTTCCTGGCTGCTTACGAAACCGAAATGACCATGGAGCCCTGCTGGGGCTGGCTGGCCATTGCCTCTGTCATCGAAGCCATCAACGAGGCGGATTCCGCTGACCGCGAAGCCATTGCCGACGCTCTGTTTGCCATGAATCTCGACGGCGACTCCTGGGTCATGATGCCCTCCGGCTACGACGGTGTCAAGTTCAACACCGAGGGCGAAGCCAGCGAGAAGTACGGCTCTGAGTCCGGCGAGCGCTACAACCAGAACAGCGCCCTGGGCGAGACCTCCGGCATGGTCCTGACGCAGGTCAAGGACGGTGCATGGACGGTCGTCTTCCCGGAGAGCTACACCGGCGGCGAAGTCGTCATCGACTACTGATTTTCTGCCCGGAGCGCTCCGCACTCTATCGCGGAGCGCTCCCTTTTTATTATCAGGAGGTAACCTATCATGGCAAGCCTATACATACAGGCGCTGATCGACGGTCTTCTGCTGGGCGGCGTTTATGCGGCCATCGGCATGGGCCTCAGCCTGGCCTACGGTGTTATGGGCGTTGTGAACTGGGCGCACGGCGAGGTGCTGATGGTGTCCATGTTCATCTCGTATTATTCCGTAAAGCTGCTGGGCTTCGACCCCTATCTCACGGTTTTGGCTAACATCGTTCTGATGGCGGTGCTCGGCTATGTGCTTCAGAAATTCGTCTTTAACAAGCTTTTGAACCGCGGCGGTGCTGCATGGCGTGATATTCTTCTGTTCACGGCAGGTATGTCCATGGCGCTTCAGGCGCTGTTCAATATGCTTTTCGGGGCAGAGGTCAAGGCACTCACTTCTGCCGATATCAGCTCCGTCTACTCCGGCATGATCAAGCTCGGCAATCTCTATATCTCCAAGCCGAAGCTGATCTCCTTTGTCATTGCGGCCGTCTGCTGCATAGCGCTCTTTATTTTCATCCAGCGCACCGAAGCGGGCCGATCTCTGCGTGCGACGGCGCAGGACCGCAACACGGCGCAGCTCATGGGCATCAATGCCAATGTGGTCTACTGCGTATGCTTTGCGTTGAGCCTGGCACTGGTCGGTCTGTCCGGCGGTCTGCTCAGCCCCTTCTATCCCGTGACACCTTACGTTGGCGGAGTGTTCTGCTTTAAGAGCTTCATCATTGTCGCGCTGGGCGGCAAGGGTAATATTCCCGGTGCCATGATCGCCGGTCTGCTCGTGGGCGTGATCGAGAAGCTGGGTGCCGTGTTCCTGTCGGATGCGTTTGCACAGATCATCATCTTTGTTCTCTTCATCGTGATCCTGCTTGTCAAGCCGGACGGTCTGCTCGTCCGCAGAAAGAAGGCGTGAGATGATGAAAAACAAGAAAACTCTGATTCTTCTGGCCGTCATTCTTCTGCTGCTGATCGTCCTGCCGCTGGTGCTCAACCTGAGCCTTTCCGTGATGTCCATTCTGATCACGGTCCTGCTCTATATGTATTATTCCAGTGCGTGGAACATCATGGGCGGCTATACGGGCCTGTTCTCCATCGGCAACGGCATCTACATCGGTGTCGGTGCCTATATCACCGCCATCCTGTTCACGGTCTACGGCATCAGCCCGTGGATCGGCGTGATCATCGCCGGCATCCTGTCGGGCCTGTTCTCCGTACTTCTGGGCTATCCGACCTTCCGGCTGCAGAAGATCTATTATTCCTTTGCGACCTTCGCGCTTTTGCAGGTCATGCTGACGATTTTCAAGAATTTCAAGACCATCTTCGGCTTCAAGACCGGCGCGGCGGAGGGCTATAAGATCGCTCCGGCGCAGGATCCTCTGAATATGCAGTTCACCTCCAAGCTGCCTTATTACTACATCATTCTCGGTCTGCTCGTCGTGATCCTTCTGGTCTCCTACCTCATCTCGCACTCCAAGCGGGGCTATTATTTCCGCGCCATCTCCGCCAACCAGGATGCGGCGGCCTCCCTCGGTGTCAATGTCACCAACCTGAAGATCCAGGCGCAGTTCATCTCTGCGTTCTTCTCGGCGGTGGGCGGCGGCTTCTACTGTATGTTCATGAACTACATTGACCCGAGCAAGCTCTTCGGTGTGGATCTGTCCATCAACGTCATGATGATGGCGGTGGTCGGCGGTGCCAATACCCTGTGGGGACCGGTGCTCGGTGCCGGCCTGCTCTACACCATCAACCGCATCGTCACGATCTATGCCGCGAACATCTCCGGCCTTGCCAACCTCGTGTTCGGCATCGTGCTGATGCTGGTCGTATTCTTCATGCCCGGCGGCATTCTCGGTTATCTGGCTGACCGCAGGGAGGAACGTGCTGCGGCTGCCCGCAAAGCGGCGCTGCTGTCGGAAGAACAAGGGGAAGGAGATAATGAAAATGAGTGATATCATCCTCTCCGGAAACAATATTACCAAGCGCTTCGGCGGTCTGGAAGCGGTCTCCCACGTCGATTTCGAGCTTCATAAGGGCGAGATCCTCGGGCTGATCGGGCCCAACGGTGCCGGCAAGACCACGCTGTTCAACATGATCTCCGGCACTATGCCGATGACCGAAGGCGAGCTGTATTATCACGGCAAGCGCATCGCCAAGCCCCGCGCCGACAAAATGTGCGCCATGGGCATCGGCCGCACCTACCAGATCTGCCAACCCTTCAGCAACCTGACCGTTTTGGAAAACGTCATGGTGGGTGCCTACATCCGCCATCCCCACACCTCCGATGCCCGCGATGCCGCCATGGCAACCCTGAAGCGCGTGGGCCTGGAGCAGCAGGCAAATTCCGGCGGCAGTGCCCTCACGCTGCCTCAGCTCAAACGCATGGAGGTGGCGCGTGCACTCGCGACCGAGCCGGATGTCCTTCTGCTGGATGAGGTCATCGCCGGCCTAAACCCCACCGAGGTCGATACCATCATCGAGCTGATCCGCGATATCCGCGATTCCGGTATGTCCATCATTATCATCGAGCACGTTATGCGCGTCATTATGAACCTGTCTGACCGCATCACGGTCATCAATCAGGGCAAAAAGATCGCCGAAGGCCTTCCCGCCGATGTTGCGCAGGATCCGCAGGTCATCGAGTCTTATTTGGGAGGTGTGAAGCATGCTTAAGGTTGATAAGCTCTATGTGAACTACGGCAGCTTTGAAGCCCTCCACGGTGTCTCGCTGGAGGTCAACGAGGGCGAGATCGTCGCCCTTCTCGGCTCGAACGGTGCCGGTAAGACCACCACCATCAACACGGTCTCCGGTCTGCTGAAGCCGCTCTCCGGCAAGGTGGAATTCATGGGTGAGGACCTTTCCGCCTACAAGCTCCACGAGATATCCTCTCTGGGCCTCGTGCAGGTGCCCGAGGGGCGCAAGCTGTTTCCGGAAATGACCGTGCATGAAAACCTGCTGGTCGGCTCTACGGCCAAGGTGTGCCGCCCGAAACGCGCCGAGAATCTGGAAATGGTCTATGAGCTGTTCCCCAAGATGAAGGAGCGCCAGCGCCAAATGGCAGGCTCTCTGTCCGGCGGCGAGCGTCAGATGCTGGCCATCGGGCGGGCGCTGATGCAGTGCCCGAAGCTGCTGATGCTGGATGAGCCCTCGCTGGGTCTCGCCCCCGTGATCGTGGAACAGGTTTTCGAAACCATTCTGAACGTCAACAAGCAGGGTGTCACCATCCTTCTGGTCGAACAGAACGTCCAGGCTTCGCTGGAAATTGCGAGCCGCGCCTACGTTATCGAGACCGGTCAGAACGTCATGGAGGGTCCCGCTGCGGAGCTTCTGCAAAATGACGATCTGAAAAAGGCGTACCTCGGCATTTGAGCGCACGGCTTGCGTCTGCGCTTACAAACTCCCCATAATGCAATACAGAGCAGTAGAGAATACTGCTCTGTATTTTTTCTTCTTGTATCCATTTTCAGGCGGCCAATCAAGCGCACTGTTCTACGGGGAGTGTTGCCCGGCGGCTGAACTAAAACAGGTCCAGCATACTGTCCAGATAGATCGCCTCCCGAACGGGAAGCTGATATTCCGGCTTGGTCATGTAGTGGAGCAAAAACTCCAGAATCAAGGCGCTGCCGAGGCTGCGCCCCTCGATCTTGAAATGGGAAAAGCCCATCGGCAGATAAGTGTCCCGAATATCGTCGATGCCGATGAAAGCGGGATTCCGCATGGCTTTGGAAAAGCGGTAGCCCTCCGCAGCGTCGGGGGCGACGCAGCGGTGCTCGGGGCAGTCTTCGCCGAGAGCCCTGCGGCTGACGTTTTCGTAGCAGGCCTTGCGGTCGTAGCAGCCGTACCAGCAGCATTCGTTGCAGAGGAATTCGACCTTGTCCTTCTGCGCCTGCGGCAGTGTGCGCAGCTTGTCAAAGGTCTTGTTCAGCCGAAAATCCGGCACGACGAAGCGGAAATCCTCCCGCCGGAGCTCGGCTCGAAGATCTTCGAAATCCGTCAGCACCTTGGTGGTGGAGGAGACGAGATAGAGCTCGGGATAGCGCTGTTTCAAATAGTCCAGCAGCAGCTCCGAATGGACGATGACACCGTTGCCGCCGTTTTTTTCGAACAGCGTACAGAGCGCGTTGCAGCGCTCGTCCGAGAGATGCTCGGGCCGCAGCAGCGAGTTCGAGAAGGTGAGCCGCGCCGAGATGCCGTACTCGCGCAGCAGCGCCAGTACCTCCTGCGGGGCATCCTCTCCGTAACCGATCCGCCCGCCGCCCCAGAGACAATCCGCCGGAGCGCCGTAGACGGAGCCGATCTCGCAGAAGTCATAGAAGTATTCCCGATGCTCCCGCCAAAGCGGCAGAAAGACCCGATACAGCTCGGTAAACTCGAACAGCCCGGGCAGGTGATAATGTGCGATCATGTCCATACGATCCGCCCTTTCCCTTCGGTGTGATTGTACCACAGCACCGCTTTGGCATCAAGGCGGATTGGCGGGGGATTGACATTTCGGAAATCCCCCTTTAGAATAGAGTTGTCTTCGATCCTTTGATTCCTAAGGCTCGGCTACGGAACAGAGGACTTGCCGGCTTGACCGGCACGGGGTGATGGCGGAAACGGCATGGCCTTCCTTATTGAAAAGGAGACGGAATCGAGCTGCCATGCGGTGCTGTGACCGCATAGCTTTGTCCGTCTTGCCGAAAGACGGACTTTTTTTATTGGATTATCGCAGGGGAGAAGAAGCATGAAGCAGATAAAACGGTCATGGTCCGGCGGGGGCACGGCGGCGGTGCTCGCGGTGCTGCTGCTGGCAGCGATGCTGGTCTCGGCGGCGCTCGGACGCTATCCGATCCGCGTCCGCGAAATTTTCGGCATCCTCGGCTCGAAGCTCTTTGCCGTCGAGCCATTCTGGACGGCGACGCAGGAATCCCTGCTGCTGGCGCACCGCATCCCGCGCATCCTGCTCGCGTGTCTGGTCGGCTGCTGCCTGTCCGCGGCGGGCGCGTCCTACCAGGGCGTGTTCCAGAATCCCATGGCGGCACCGGACATTCTGGGGGCCTCCTCCGGTGCGGCCTTCGGCGCGGCACTGGCGATATTGCTCGGCTTCGGCAACACCATGATCATCGTGTTCGCGTTTGCTGCGAGCCTTTTGACCGTGGGGCTTGTCATCTATGTGGGCAGCCGTGTCAAGGGCAAGCGCGTCGTCGGTCTCATACTCACCGGCATCATGATGAGCTCGCTGATCTCCTCCGGCACCTCCTTCATCAAGCTTGTCGCCGACCCGCAGGATCAGCTCCCCGCCATCACCTACTGGCTGATGGGCAGTCTGAACGGCGCGCAGCCGGAGGATCTGCGCTTCGCCGTCATCCCCATGCTGCTGGGGCTTCTGCCCTTGCTGCTGCTGCGCTGGCGGCTGAACATTCTGAGCTTCGGGGACGACGAAGCCAAGACCATGGGCGTGAACGCCAAACGCCTCCGCACCGTTGTCATCCTCTGCTCGACGCTCGTCACGGCGGCGAGCGTATCGGTCAGCGGCATGATCGGCTGGGTCGGGCTCGTGATCCCGCACCTCGTGCGCCGTCTCGTCGGCAGCAACTACAAGGCACTGATGCCGGTCACGATGCTGATGGGCGCGCTGTTCCTGCTGCTCGTGGACGACCTCTCGCGCACACTGTTTACAACGGAGATCCCCATCGGCATCCTCACGTCCATCATCGGCGCGCCTTTCTTCCTCTATCTCATCACAAGGAACGGTGAGCAGCTATGAGCATTCGCGTTGAAAACCTGTCCTTTTCCTACGGCGAGCACGAGGTGCTGAAGTCCGTGTCCTTTGCGGCGGAGTATGGGGAATTTCTCTCGGTGCTCGGGCCGAACGGGGTCGGGAAAAGCACGCTGTTCCGCTGTATGCTGGGGCTGATGCCGCCCTCGCAGGGGCGGACGCTGATCGGCGGGCGCGACATCGCGGAGCTGTCCGCCGCGGAGCTCGCCCGGAGCATCGCCTACATTCCGCAGTCCCACAGCCCCGTGTTCAACTATTCCGTTCTGGACATCGTGCTGATGGGAACGACGGCGCAGCTCGGCAAATTCGCCTCCCCGGGAACGCAGCAGCGCGAGCGGGCGATGGAGCTGCTCGATACGCTGCACATCGCCGATCTGCGCCATCGGGGCTACCGCAATATCAGCGGCGGCGAGCGTCAGCTCGTGCTGATCGCCCGCGCTATGGCGCAGCAGGCAAAAATTCTGATTATGGATGAGCCGTCCTCGAGCCTTGATTTCGGCAACCGCATCCGCGTGATGCAAACCGTGCGGGGGCTCAGCGAGCGCGGCTATTGCGTCATCCAGTCCACGCACGACCCCGATCAGGCGTATCGCTATTCCGACAAGATCCTTGCCATGCTCGACGGAGGAGTGCTGGCGTCCGGAACGCCGACGGAGACCGTGTGCGATGCCGTCATTTCCAAGCTCTACGGCGTTCCCGTGGAGGTGTGCAGCCTGCGGGACGACAGCGTGCGCGTCTGCGTCCCGCGGGAAGACCCGAAAGGAGAAGCCTTATGAAGAAACGAAGCATTGCCCTCCTGCTGGCGCTTGGGATGCTGATCGGTCTGACGGCGTGCGCCGAAAGCAACACGGAGACCGCCGAAGTGCCCACGCGCCTCTATACGGACGATTGCGGGCGCGAGGTCGAGCTCCCCGCGGAGATCAGCGCCGTCGTCGCCTCCGGCCCGCTGTCGCAGATCGTACTGTATGCGATCGCGCCGGAGATGCTCGTCGGTCTTGCGGATAAGTGGAGCGATGCCGCGCGCGGCATCGTGCCGGATGAATATTTCAAGCTGCCCTTTTTCGGTCAGCTCTACGGCTCGGCAGGACTGAACGTGGAGGAGCTGGCGGCGGCGGGGCCGCAGCTCATCCTCGATGTCGGCGAGGCGAAGCAGTCCGTCGTGGAGGATATGGACGACCTGCAAGCGCAGACGCAGATCCCCTCCGTCCACATCGAAGCAAGCCTTGCCGCCATGCCGGAGGCTTTCCGCAAGCTCGGCAGCCTTCTGGGGAAAGAGGAGCAGGGCGAGGCGCTCGCGCAGTTCTGTGAAAAGGTCTACAGCCGCACGATTTCCATTATGGATGAGGTCGGGGACAACAAGGTCAGGGCGCTCTATATCCTCGGAGAGGACGGGCGCAACGTGCTTGCCAAGGGTTCGTATCACGCTGAGCTGTTCGACCTCCTGACCGACAATCTCGCCGTCGTGGAAAACCCCGCCGCCAAGGGCTCCGGCAATGAGGTGACGATCGAGCAGATTGCGCTGTGGGACCCCGATTTCATCCTCTTTGCCCCGAACAGCATCTACGCCGATGCCGCCGAGCGGGAGGCATGGAAGGAGCTCGCCGCTATTCAAAACGGCAGCTATATCGAGGTGCCGGACGCGCCCTACAACTGGATGGGAACGCCCCCCTCCGTGCAGCGTTATCTGGGGCTGATCTGGCTGACCGCCGCGCTCTATCCTGAATACTGCGACTACGATGTCAAGGCGGACGTTATGGAATATTACAAGCTGTTCTACGGCTGCGAGCTGACCGTTGAACAGTACGACGCGCTGACCGCGGGAGCGTTTCTGCCATGATGCACGCGCTGATCGTCGGGGCAACACAGGTCGGCAAATCGACGCTGATACAAGGACTCATCCGCGCTCTGGGCTGCACGGTGTCCGGCTTTGAAACGAAAAAAGAGGACAGAATGGCGGATGCGGTGAACGGCAGCCCCATCTACATCTATAAGGCGGGACAGCCCCACCGTCCAACGCCGGAGAATCTGGTCGGCACCTGCAGGGAGCGGCACCCCGTGCCCATGCGGGAGGCCTTTGACCGCGCTGCGCAGCTGCTCGCGGAGGCGGAGACAGAGGGGGAGCTCATCGTCATGGACGAGATCGGCACCATGGAGAGCTGTTCGGAGCGCTTCTGTGCGGAGATCATGAAGCGGCTCGACGGCGACAAGCCGGTGCTCGCCGCCGTCAAACACAAGGACAACGCCTTTCTGAACGCCGTCCGCAGCCATCCGAACTGCCGCTGCTTTGTCCTCACGGAGGACAATCGGGAGGAGCTTTATCCGCTCGTTCTGGACTTCCTGCGCGCGCAGTTAAAAAAGCCTTGAAACGATTGCGTTTCAAGGCTTTTTTGTGTGAAGGCAGACTTGATGTCCGCGGCGCTTATCTCTGGGCTTTACTGTTTTGCGCATGTGGTGTTGCTTTTGGTTATTTTGTCCCGCATCAGAACATACATCACAACAGCCAGTACCCACGCGCAGGCGATGGTCAGAAGACCTGTCTCGCTGACAAAATACATCCTGTTGTCACCGCGGGTAATAACGCCAAAAATTGACTGATCGAAATTGTTGTGGGCGGCGTGAAGAAAGGCGGTCGGCCACAGGCTGCGGGTGCGGAGCGCGAGCAGCCCCGCGATGATGCCCACGGGGAGGATGCACAGGAGAAAGGCGGGTAGCTGATACCACAGGGGCGCGCCCTCCATATAGTCGCCGAAGATCAGCAGCGGCAGATGCCACGCGACCCAGATAAGACCGGAAAACAGCAGCGTTTTGTTGAGCCCGTATTTGCGCCAAAGCTCCGGCACCATGAAGCCACGCCAGCCGATCTCCTCGCCGGTGGCGGTCAGAAGTCCCGCGAAGATGCCTACGATGGTCATGGGTGCCAAGTCCTTGAGTATCACGGAAAATTGAACGCCGGTATAGGCGAAATTGTCGGGGTAGAGCGTCCAGTAAACCAGATAGGGGACAAGCAGATAGACAAAGGGAAGTGCTATGCCTAAGAGGATATATTTTACGCCGCAGCGGCGGAAGCCGCAGCTTCGAAAATAGCCGAGCAATGTGAATTTTTCGCCGGAGCGCTTGCCCTTCCATCCGGCGGCGACGAAGGCCGCCACCGCGGGGATCCACATCAGAACGGAATACAGGATGCCGATGTTTTTCGTGACGATCAGCGCCTCGACAATGACGCTGAGCGGGATGAGAATAAGGAAATAGACAAAAAGCGGGTTTCGTTTTTCTTTGGTTTCGTTCAAGACTACATACCTCGTTGATTACTTATTGGAAAGGGGTTTGTGAGTATTTCGTCAAAAAGTGGCGGATGAAGGTCTCTTTCATCGTCGCTTCCATAGAATCTTTCGTATCCATATAGTGACCGTTTGGACATGGCCTATTATAGTGACCAAGTGGTCACTTGTCAATAGACTTCAAAAAATGGGAGAAACGGAACATACAACGGGAATTGTGTTGCGCCGAAGCTCGCTTCTCACAACAAAAAGGCAGCAGGCGAAAATGCCTGCTGCCTTGGGATGACAGGGGGATAGATTACTTGTTCCAGTCCACGGTACGGATGACGACGCTGCCGGTGTTGGGCGCGCCGAAGTAGCCGGTGCCGGGCATGGACTTCTGCATGACGTAGGACTTGACATCCTTGGTCTCGGTGGTGTCCTGAATGACCTCGGGCAGCTCCGTGCCGGGGGCGCACTCGATGATGAGCTCGCAGCCGGGGGCGACATAGACCTTCAGCGCGCGGGAGAAGGTCGTGCCGTCGAGACGCAGACGCAGGGACGAATACGTGCCGAACTCTGCGCCCTCGATGGTGATGTCATAGCCGTTTTCCATGCCCTCGCCGAGGTGCACCTCGCCGCAGTCGATGAAGCGGCCGTCCACGCGGGCTTCCTTCACGAGCGTGCAGATGCCCTCGTCAAAGCTCACGTCGGAGTTGTAGATGACGAAGCTGGTCACGTCGGTCAGCTCGGAGGTGTTGTTGGTGAACTGGAAGGCGGTAGCGTCGAGCGTGGTGTTCTCGACGTATGCGGTGGCAACGCCGGTCATGCAGCCGAAGCCGTCGCCGAAGTAGGGGCAGTCGATGATGAACAGGCTGGCGGCCTCGTCGTTGAAAGCGCCGGGGGTCATCTCGCCGGAGGCATCGCCCTCGGGCGCGGGCAGACCGTCCTTGTTCATGGTGCAGCCATCGTACACCGTGATGCCGGAGAAGAAGTCGGAGGAGTGGCTGCGGCCGGTGTAGGTGCCGACGGTGGTGAGGTCGCAGTCCTTATAAATCAGGGTGCCATTGTAGCACATACCGCTGGACTGCTGACTGACCTCGCAGTCCTCCACGAGGATGGTCGCGCCGCAGGTGGGGAACAGACCGCCGTGCTGACGCTCGACGGTGTCGCGCCAATCGAAGGTGCAGCCCTTGAAGTGCAGGAAGGTGCCCTCGCCGTAGGCGACGACCGCCATGGAGTCGCCCCAGCGGTAGGCGAGCTGGTAGCCCGAGCCCTCGGTGACGTTGTCGGTGGTGATGCTCGAATCGCTGATCTCCACCTTTGCGCCGTCGTGGGCGACGATGAGGGAGGTGCCGGCGATCTCGTCGGAGGCATCGTTGCCGATCAGCTCAAAGCTCTCGCCGGAGATCTTCGCGTCCTCGGTGTAGTCGTTGACGACAGTGGTGCTGCCGAACAGCGCCCACTTGTCACCGGTGCGGGCACCGGTGCCCGCGCAGAGGCTGTAGAGCAGGGCGATGGCATCCATCTTGCCGAGATGGAGCTGGGGATCAAAGCCCTCGGGGGCGGTGAAGAGCCCCGTGTCCACGAAGAAAGCCACAGCTTCCTTGGCGTAATCGGAGACCTCGTGACCCTCGAGCGTGTCGAGGGAGGCGAGGACTTTATCGGTGTCCACGGTGCCGACCTTCGCCTTGAGCTCCGCGGGGAAGCTGTCGTTGACGGAGGTGGTGGTCTCGGTGTAGCTCTTGCCGGTCTGGGCCTCGATCTCGGCCTTAACGTCCTCGGGCAGGCTCTCGGGACTCCAGCTCAGGACATTGTAGACGCAGTCGAGGATCAGCTCGGTGTCCACGCTGCCGAGGGGATCGAAGCGGTTGTTGTCCGTGCCGTTCATCACGCCCGCCCAGCGGCAGGCATAGACGGAGTCGGTGAATTTCCAGTTGGTCTCGCCGGACAGGGGGTTGTGGGAGAAGTCGTCATACAGCCACAGTCCGTCGTCGTTTGTGATGTTGTAGAAGCGGTAGAGGAAAAATGCCAGCTCATTGCGAAGGAAAGGCGAATCCACGCCGAAGTAATCCCAGGTCTCGCCGCCGTTGGTGACACCGCAGGAAAGCCACCAGTTGATTGCGTCGCGGTAGGCCTTGTACTGGCCGCCGGAGAGGTCGGCGAAATCGTCGTAGGTGAACAGCGAGAAGTTGCCGCCGATGCAGGAAGCGTTCTCACTCTGGACGGGGGCATATTCGCTCACATCCAGCTCGTATCCGCTGGGGTCAAGGGAAAGTGCGCTTGCCGTGGATGCCAGAGCAAACAGCATACACAGCGCCAGTGTCAGGGATGCCAGTTTTTTCAGCATGGTCAAAGAAGCTCCTTTCATTGATTCCGTGGGTTTTTGGGGGTTTGCTATTCTATTATCAATCATATTGCAAAAAAATGCAAGAAATGTTTGTCTGGAAAATAACTTGAGAAAAATGAAAAATAAAAAATTGATAAAAAAACATCTAAATCGTTTGACATACTAACTTGAAAAAAGTATAATTAAGCGTGAGCGATTATCCGGCCGAAAAAGCCGGAGCTCGCCTATCAAAATCTTTAGGAGGAACAAAATGAAAAAAGCATTGGCTCTTGTGCTCGCGCTGGTTATGGTTTTCGCTCTCTGCGCCTGCACCGCTACCCCCGATGCCGACACCCTCGCCAAGATCGACGATCTTGCCAAGCGTGTGGAGGCTCTTGAAGCTCAGCTCGGCGGCGAGGAAGCCGCTCCCGCTGAGGAAGGCGCTCCCGCTGAGGAAGGCGCTCCTGTCGTTCTTATCCCCCCCTACCTGACCGGTGAGCATCTGGCTGACATCCTTCTGTCTGCCTGCGGCTTCGAAGGATATGACTTCGAGTATGGTGCAACCTACTACGACACCATCACCGCTGTCAACGTCTCCGGCTTCGAACAGTCCTGGTCGATGGGCGACGAGAACCCCGCGGCGGAGTACAAAGCGATGGCTCAGACCGGCGACGTTGCTGCCGAGAAGACCACCGTCGACTTCACCTGGAACGGTCAGATGGAAGTCTGGTCCGTCCTGCCCACCACCGGTGCGGAAGGTCTGGTCTGGATCAACGACGCTATGGGCGCTGTTATGGAAGCTCAGGGCTTCACCTACGAGAAGAAGGACGCTATGGGCGATCCCTCCGCGCAGGTCCAGTTTGTTGAGGATGCCATCGCCGCCGGCAACGTCGGCGCTCTGATGATCGCCGCCATGAGCGTGGATATGCTTCAGGATGTCGTTATTGATGCTCTTGAAAACGGTATCGCCGTTGCCATGCTCGGCGCCGAGCCCACCAACTACGGCATCTCCGGCTGCGTCTACACCGCCTATGAGATCACCGGTATGTATGCGGTCGAGGCCGCTTACGACTGGGCTCAGAAGCGCGTGGAAGAAGGCGGCAACGTCCCCACCGACGCTGACGGCAACTTCGAAATCGCTGCGGACACCTACTATGACATTCAGGACGGCGTGTACCGCTCCAATGCCATTATCGGCACCATCAATGCCACCGAGGGTCTGGCTCTCGTCTCCGAGACCTCCTCTTACGGCGAAAGTGCCTTCTCCGATGCCTACAACAACGCGCAGGACGTTCTGGGCGCGCACCCCGACTGCCGCCTGTTCATCGCCTATGAGCCCGAAGAAGCCATGGGCGCCGCCTCTGCCATCGCCGACTTCTGCGAGCAGAACGGCCTCGATCTGGCGGACTTCTGCGTGATCCCCTGCTACGCTGAGGATGCCACGTTCACCGATATGTACACGGCTGCCGCTGCGGATGCTTCCGCCAACGCGATCAAGGGCTATGCCACCTACGGCGACGCTCCTCTGTTTGCCGGTGATGAAGCGGCTGAGATTCTCGGCGCTTCCTACGATGCGCTGCTCGCTTTCGCTGCCAACTAATTTCAAAATCAGTAACTGAGTATTAAAAATGGGGGCGGCGCGGGTTTCCCCGCACCGCCCTTTTCAGACTCAAAAAGAGGTGCATCCATTTGGAAAACAAAACACCCGTACTCTCCCTGCGCGACATTGTGAAATACTTCCCCGGCGTGGTGGCGCTGAATAAAGTGTCCATCGACTTCTATCCGGGCGAGGTACACGCCCTCGTGGGCGAAAACGGCGCGGGAAAATCGACCTTTATCAAAGCCATCACCGGCGCTCATGCTCCGGACGGCGGCAGCATCGTCGTGGACGGCAGGGAATATGCCGCCATGACACCGACACTCGCCCGTCAGTACGGCATCGAGTGCATCTATCAGGAATTCAACCTCATCGACGTTCTCTCCGCCGCCGAGAATATCTGCTACGGCGACGGCAGCAAGGGACTCGTCAACCAGAAAGCCATGAACGAAAAGGCGAAGGCGATCTTTGATGACTTCGGTGTTGCCATCAACCCCGCCACCCCCGTCCGTGAGCTGACACCCGGCCATATGCAAATCGTGGAGATCGCCAAGGCCGTATCGAAAAACGCACGCATACTGATTTTGGATGAACCGACAGCGCCCCTGTCTATGGCGGAAGTGGATATTCTGATGAATATCATCCGCAAGCTGCAGGCGGACGGCGTTGCGATCATATACATATCCCATCGTCTCGACGAGATCTTCGAAATCTCCGACAAGGTCTCCGTGCTGCGTGACGGCGAGTACATCACCACGCTGGAGACGGCGAAAACCAACCGCGCCGAGCTCATCAAATACATGGTCGGTCGCGAAATGACCCAGACCTTCCCCGCGCGCAATGTCCCGATCGGGGATGTGGCGCTGGAGGTCGAAAACCTCACCGGCAACGGCGTGAAGAACATCTCCTTCACGGTACACAAGGGCGAGATCCTGGGCATCTCCGGTCTCGTCGGCGCGGGGCGCACCGAGATCATGAAGGTCATCTTCGGCTCGGAGAAAAAGCAGTGGGGCAACGTCTATGTGAACGGCAAGCTTGCCGACATCAAGAGCCCCAAGGATGCCATGCACAAATACGGCATCGGGCTCTGCCCCGAGGACCGCAAGCGCGAGGGCTGCTTCCTCACGGAGACGATCAGCTGGAACATGGTCTATAACGTCCTCGGCAAGATTTCCCGTGTCGGCGTGGTCAACAAGAAAAAAGAAAAAGAGATCGCCGACTACTACGGTCAGTCCATGCGCGTCAAAGCGCCGAATCTGGACAAGACGATGGTGCTGAATCTCTCCGGCGGCAACCAGCAGAAGGTCGTCGTGGGCAAGGCGCTGGCGGCGGACGTGGACATCATCATCTTCGACGAGCCCACCCGCGGCATCGATGTCGGCGCGAAGTATGAGATCTACGAGCTGATGAACGGCCTTGTGGAACAGGGCAAGGCGATCATCATGGTCACCTCCGATATGGAGGAGCTTCTCGGAATGTCCGACCGCATCGTGGTCTTCGGCGAGAAGTGCATGGCGGGAACGCTCGAAAAGAGCGAATTCTCGCAGGAAAAAATACTGGAGCTGGCATCCACCGGCGCAAACGATAATCCGGAAATGGGGGACAACACATGAAAAAGATCGGTGCAAAGCTGAAAGATTTTGTAATGCTTTTCGTTCTGATCGCCCTGCTCATCGCTTTCCAGATCCTCTGCAAGGCGGTCACGGGACGTAACTTCCTGTCGCTGGCGAACATCCTGAACGTTCTGGGACAAAACGCCTATCTGCTGATCATCGGCATCGGCATCACCTTCATCATGCTCGGCGGCGGCATGGACTTATCCACCGGCTATTTGATGTCTACCGTGGGCATCATCATGGCGCTGACGAATCTTCAGTGGTTCGGCGGCTGCAGCTTCTGGGTCACGGCGCTCGTCGGCATCCTGGCGGCGGTGCTGCTGTCGGCGTTTAACGGCGTGGTCTACGCCCGCCTGAAGGTCTTTCCCTTCATCATCACGCTGGCGACTCAGTACATCCTCAACGGCGCGACCTACCTGCTCTCCGGCGGCATGACCCGCACCTATCAAGGCCTCGCGAACGGCTTCAAGCTCGTCGGCGGTCTCAATATCTCCATCGGCTCGGGCTCGCTGAAGACCGGCGTTCTCGTGGCGATCCTCATGGTCGCCATCGGCTCCTTCATCCTCAATAAGACCCACTTCGGACGTAATATCTACGCCATGGGCTCCAACCCCGACGCGGTGGCGCTGTCCGGCGTGTCAGTGGCGAAGATGCGTATTCTGATCTTCGCCGTGGCGGGCTTCTTCTTCGGCGTGGCGCAGATCGTGAACATCGGCCGCATCGGCTCGGTCAACAACTCCATGGGCGTGGGCGCTGAGTTCACGGTCATGGCGGGCTGTATGCTCGGCGGTATCAAAATGGGCGGCGGCGGCGGCAAGATGTATAACATGGTCGTCGGCGTGCTCATCATCGGCGTGCTGAACTCCGGCATGAACTTCCTGAACATGAACCAGTACTGGCAGGATGTGGCGCTCGGCGTGGTGCTGCTTGCCGCGGTCACGCTGGATACGCTCCAGAGCGAATCCGCCCGCAAACGCGCCCGCATGGTCATGGGCATCCCGCCGAAAACGGATAAGCGGGTATAAGCCCGAAGCAAGCGAAAACCACCAATCACCCCAACTATTACAAACAAATACACCCTACACCATTCGGTATAGGGTGTGTTTTTTATATGGGAAGAGCGTCAGCCGAGCGCTGCCCAGAGGGCAAGACCGGCGCAGGCGACAAGTCCCGTGGCGATCAGCACGACCACCAGATAGCCCATCACATCCCGTGCGGAGAGCTTGGCAATGCCGAGAGCAGGCAGGATCCAGAAGGGCTGGATCATGTTTGTCCACTGGTCTCCCCAGGCGATAGCCATGGCGGTCAGTCCGGTGGAGTTGCCCAGCAGCTCTCCTACCGGCATCATGATCGGTCCCTGCACCGCCCATTGTCCGCCGCCGGAGGGAACGAAAAAATTGACGACTCCGGCAGCGAGGAACGAGAGCAGAGGGAAAGTGAAGCGGTTGGAAATGCTGACAAAGAAATGCGAGATGACGGAGGCGAGTGAGATGCCGTCGGCGTTGGCGGCGATCATCATGCCCATGATGCCCGCGTAAAAGGGGAATTGCAGCAGGATGCCGGCAACGCTGGAGGCCGCCTCCGAAACAGCGTCCACATAGCGGCGCAGGTCACCGTGCAGCAGCAGTCCCAGAGACAGCAGAATGAAGTTGACGATGTTCAGACCGAGCGATACGCCGTTGCGGATAAAGTGCAGGACTATGTAGGTAAAGCAGGCGATCACCAGAATAAGCCACAGCACGCGGCTGTGCTCCAGCTTATCCGCCGGCGTGGAGACGGTGTAGCGGCGTTCCGGCTCCTCCATCAGCAGCGCGGGATCGACCGTGACGGTGTGCGCCTCGTCGGGGTGCATGGCGTAGTTCAGAAAGGGCATCCCGAACAAAATGACGGCGACCATGATGAGATTGATGGGGTGCAGGATCGTCTGCGTGATGGGAGCCTGATAGAGGATGCCGCCGAATTCCTTGCGGCGACAAGATCGAGCGGGATGGAGCCGGACAGCCCTGCGTGCCAGATCACAAAACCGGAATAACTCGATGCCACCAGCAGCGGATAATCCACCTTCGGCACCTTTCGCACGATCTCCTTAGCGAGCAGCACGCCAATCACAAGCCCGAAGCCCCAGTTGAGCCAGCAGCACAGCGTTGAAACGAAACTGGTTAACACGATAGCCTGTTTTTTGTCGTGGGCCAGTCCGGCAACAGCACGCAGCGCTTTTTTGCAGACTGGTGCCGAGGCCATAGCCGAACCGAGCACGAGGATCAGTGCTATCTGCATGGAAAAGCCGAGCAGACTCCAGAAGCCGCTGTCGCTGCCCCATGCCTCTAGCATGGCAAGCGGACCGAGACCCGTTGCGAGCATGGCAGCGAGATAGACAATGACGGACAGGATGATGGCAAAGAGGAAAGCATCCGGCAGCCAGCGGTTGACGATCTGGACACAGGCGTTGGAAAATTTTTTGATCATGGTTTCTCCTTTGATGCTGCGGGCAAAGTATTTGCACTCTCTATTAAAATTGTCGGATTTGTCGCTGGCAAGCATAAAAATGCAGCAAGTTGAAATGCGCGGCGCGGCGTGCTATACTGCGGGCAGATATTTCATACAGGAGGGTGCTTTCATGCAAAAGGTTTATGAATTTCTGAAATCCGCAGGGACCTATTATCTGGCGACGGTCGAGGGTGATCAGCCGCGCGTCCGTCCGTTTGGCACGGTCAATCTTTTTGAGGGCAGGCTCTATATCCAGACCGGCAAGGTCAAGCCTGTCTCGAAGCAGCTCGCCGAAAATCCCAAGGCGGAGATTTGCGCGTTCAAGGACGGCACATGGCTTCGCATCGCGTGCGAGCTTGTTGAGGATGATCGCACCGAGGCGCGCAAGTCCATGCTGGATGCCTATCCCAGTCTGCGCGGTATGTACGACGAAAACGACGGCAACACGCAGGTGCTCTATATGAAAAACGCCACGGCGGTGTTCTCCTCCTTCACGGCGGCACCGGAGACGGTGAGCTTCTGAACGACCTGCCAACAGAAAAAGGACGAGGTGATGGCACCTCGTCCTTTTTTATGGGGTTAGCTTACACAGCGGGGGTAAAGCCGCTGTCCGCAAGGGTGACGGTGAAGCCGGCGGGATTCGCCCAGTCATAGTAGCCGGGGCCGGCCTCGTTCATGGCGGAGCAGGTCACGGTATCGCCGTCGGCGGTGTAGGTGCCGGTGTAGGTCGCGTCACCCGCCACGAGGTTGACCTCGTTGAGGGCGTAGCTGCCGTCGGCGTTCAGGGTGAGCGTCCAGTTGTTTTCCAGACCGAACACGTTGGTCTCGGCGAAGGTATAGACACCCGCGACGGAAGCGGCTTCGCCGGAGGGCTCACCGGAAGCCTTGTCGACCGGAAGCTCATCGCCGGTCAGACCGGAGTTGAACAGCGGCGCAAGCTCGGCGGCGCAGGCGGGGTCGGTGAGGATGTCGAGCACGAAATGGTCCCAGTGGCGGGCATCCTGCTCGGCGGAGCCGAAGACGTAGTCCTCCTGACCGTAGTCGATCACGTCGAAGCCCGGGACGGGCTTGGACGCACCGGCGTTGCGGTAGGCGAGAACATCGGCGAGCGTGAAGCTCACGGCGGAGAGATCGTCGGCCTTGACCCAATCGGCAATGACCTTGCCGGTGGCTTCCTCGGCGGTGCCGTTCGCGGTGACGGGCTCGGCAGAGGCTTTGTTGGTGGCAACGCCGCTGACGTGTTTGCCGACCATCTGGTCAAGGTAGAGCGCGAAGCTGTCGCCCAGAATCTCGGAGGGAACGTGGCCGCCGTCCCACTGCCATTCGATGACGGCATCGGTGCCGGAGGCGAGCCATTTCAGCTCCATGTTCAGCGAGCAGACCATGCAGATATCGCCCTCGGTCGCGCCCATGACGATGCGTGTCCAGCAGGGAGCCTCGGTGCCCGCAGCGCCGATGTAGCGGATGGGGTCGTAAAGCTCGGCGGTGTTCTTGCCGAAGCGGTCACCGGCGGTAACGCCCGCGATATCCTCGGTGTAGGCGGCGACCAGCTCTTCAAAGGTCTCGTAGTTGGAGGAGTCCATGCCGGGCTCGCCGGAGGGTCCCGGAGGACCTCCCATGGTGCGTCCGCTCTTGGCATAGCGGCCTTCGAGGAAAGCGGCCTGCTTGTCGGCGAGCGTCATGGCGGCGACTTCCTTGTCGGAGAGTGCCTTGCCGTCCGCACCGAACCAGGTCCAGTCGGCGGCGTACTCGAGCTTGTCGAGATAGGCCTGCAGGTTGGCGGTGAACTCGCAGAGATAGAGGTCAAAGAAGCTGCCGCCGTAGCCGTTCGTCTCGGGGTATTTGGCGGGGTCATATTCGATGGCGATCGCCACGGTGCTCGCGAGCTTGCCGTCGCCGTCGAGGTCAAAGCCGACCTTTTCCTCGGCAACAGAAAGCTGCTGACCATTGATGTATTCCATGTAGCTCTGGGAGAGGAATTCGGCGAGCTTCTTCTGGAAGGCAGAGCCGAACTCGAAAGTCGGGTCCATGAAGTACTCAAGAGCCTGACCGGCATCCGCCTGATACAGCGGGGTAATAGCGCTGTACGCCACGCAGCCCCACGCGCCGTCGGAGATTGCCACGGGCTTGCCGTTCACGGTGACGGTGGTGTCATAGCTGCCGTCGGCGTTCTGATACACGCCCACGGCACCGGCTTCGATCTGGTAGTCATAGAAATCGGGGTTGTTGGAGGTGGCAGCGTACATGGAGGCGTGCGCCGCACCGCCGGAGCCGCCCGTGGTCACGAGGTAGTCCACGCAGCCGGGGAGGTTGCCGAGGAGGATGTTGTACTTGACGAAGCGGGCAGCCGCCTTCTGGTCGCAGAGGCAGGCGGGAGCGTCGCCGGTGTAGTACAGCACTTCGCCCATTTCGTCGCTGACGGCATCCTGCTTGCCGCGGTTGCCGCAGGTCATGCTGATGTAGCCGTAGGCGCAGTAGGCGGCGGAGGCCTTGGAGTTGGTGGCGGAGCCGTAGCCGGCAGCGCCCGTGGTGAATACGATGGGGGCGGTGGCGGCGGTGTAGGTCTGGCCGTTGGCATTCGTGAGCTTCGCGTCGTAGTCGATGACGAGCGAGCCGAGAACGGGCTCGCTGGCGACATCCGCGCTCACATCCGCCATGCCGTCGCCGTTGCGGTCAATGCCCGCGACGAAGGCACCGGGGACAGCCACGGAAACGCCCTGCTTGTTCTCGATCTCGGGGTAGGCGACCGCCGAAACGACGGACAGCACCCACGCATCGTTGGCGGCGTTGTAGGTCCATTCCTGATCGGGGTTGTTGGCGAGGTTCAGCGTTTCCTCGATGTAGGCGCGGTCGCTGGCGACGACCTCACCGGAGGGGTCGCCGGAGGCTTCGCCCGAGGCAGCCAGAGCTGCCGTCGGCAGCAGCGCCGCAAGCATCAGCAACGCCAGCAGAAGAGCCAGTGTCTTTGCGTGTTTCATAAAATACCTCCTGTTGTCTTTTTTGAAATGTTGATACTTTATTATATCGCAAAAGCACGAAATGCGGCTGTGCTGTATATGCCGGAAATGTGCTGTTTGTTCCGCAAAAAATCGCCGCAGACAAAATCTTGTCTGCGGCGACTGGAAACTGTATGGAATTGCTCAAAGCTCGTTCAGCTCGCGCACGCGATGGCAGGCGCAGAAGTGGCCCGGGAGGACTTCCTCGAGCAGCGGCATCTCCTTGCGGCATTTGTCCTCGGCGTAGGGGCAGCGCGGCGCAAAGCGGCAGCCGGGCTTCGGCTCCACGGGCGACTGGATCTCGCCCTGCATGTGGATGCGCTCGCGCTTGGCGTGGATGTTCGGGATGGGGATGGCAGACATGAGCCCCTTGGTGTAGGGGTGGAGCTGGTGGGCGAAGAGCTCGTCCGCCTCCGCCTTCTCCACGACGCAGCCGACGTACATCACGAGGATGTCGTCCGAAATGTGCTTCACGACGGACATATCGTGTGTGATGAACATATAGGTGAGACCCTTTTCCTGCTGCAGGTCTTTCAGAAGATTCAAAATCTGCGCCTGAATGGAAACGTCCAGCGCGCTCACGGGCTCATCGCAAACGATGAACTTCGGCTCGAGCGCCAGCGCCCGCGCCACGCCGATGCGCTGACGGCGACCGCCATCGAGCTCATGCGGGTAGGAGTACGCCAGCCGCCGCGCGAGACCGACGGTGTCCATCAGCTCGCCCACCCGCGCGTCCAGCTCCGATTTGTTCCTGCAGCGCTTATAAATTTTCAGCGGCTCCGCGATGAGGTCGGCGACGCACATACGCGGGTTGAGCGAGGAAAAGGGGTCCTGGAAGATGATCTGGAAGCTCTGGCAGAGCTCCTTGCGGCGGCGGGCGGAGACGTGGGTGGTGTCCTCGCCGCCAAAGATGACCTTGCCGTCCGTCGGCTCGTTCAACCCGATGACGGCGCGGCCGAGCGTGGATTTGCCGCAGCCGGATTCGCCGACGACACCGAGGGTCTTGCCCTCGTCGATGGTGAAGGAAACACCGTCCACGGCGTGGAGCATCCCCATGGGGGTCTTGAAGTATTTTTTCAGATTTTCAACGCGCAAAAGCTCGCCCATCAGCGCACCTCCTGTTCCGTCAGCCAGCACTTGACGCAGTGCCCGGGCGTGACCTCGCGGCTTGGCGGGTCAAGCTCGCGGCATACCCGCACGGCGTGGGGGCAGCGGGGGTGGAAGGGACAGCCCTCCGGCAGATTGGCGGGGTCAGGCATCATGCCCGCGATGGGGCTGAGGCGGTCGACCTTTTTGTCCAAGCTCGGCAGCGCGCCGAACAGGCTCACGGTGTAGGGGTGGGCAGTGCGGTCGAAAATGTCCTCCAAGCTGCCCGACTCCACGATCTGCCCTGCGTACATGACCGCCACGCGGTCGCAGGTCTCCGCGACCACGCCGAGGTCGTGCGTGATGAGGAGCATGGAGGTGCCGAGCTCGGTTTTGAGCTCGCGCATCATATCCAAAATCTGCGCCTGAATGGTCACATCGAGCGCGGTGGTCGGCTCGTCCGCCAGCAGCAGCTTCGGCTTGCACGCCAGCGCCATGGCGATGACCACACGCTGCCTCATGCCGCCGGGGAACTGATGGGGATAGTCCGAGCCGCGGGAGGCGGGGATGCCCACCATTTCGAGCATCTGAAGCGCCATTTTTTCGCTTTCGAGCGCGCCGTGACCGTGGTGGCGGATGACCTCCGCGATCTGGTCGGCGACCTTCAAAACGGGATTCAGTGCCGTCATGGGGTCCTGGAAGATCATGCTGATCTCGCCGCCGCGGATGTCGCGCATACGGCTGACGGGCTTTTCCATGAGGTTTTCGCCGTTATAGAGGATTTCGCCGGAGACGACCTTCCCGGGCGGATCGGGCACGAGCCGCAGAACGCCGAGCGCCGTGGTGGTCTTGCCTGCGCCGGTCTCGCCCACGAGCCCGAGCGTTTCGCCGTCGGCGATGGCAAAGCTCACGCCGTTGACGGCTTTGACCACGGAATTTTCCGTGAAATAATGGATGGTGAGGTCTTTGACTTCCAAAATGTTACTCATACTGCCACCTCACTTTTTCAGCCGCGGGTCCATGGCATCCCGCAGCCCGTCGCCGAGGATGTTGAAGCCGAACATGGTTAACATAATAAATATGCCCGGGAAGGTCACGAGCGGCCAGAAGTCGCGGATATACTGCCGTCCCGCCGCCATGATGGAGCCCCATTCGGGTGTCGGCGGCTGCACGCCGAGACCGACGAAGCTGAGACCGGAGATGGCGAGGATGTTCGCGCCGATGTGGAGCGTGGTTTCCACGATGATGGGCGAGAGGGTGTTGGGGATGATGTGCTTGAACAAAATCTGCATATTGGAGTTGCCGAGGGCGCGGGCGGCCTCGGTGAACTCCTGCTCCTTGATGGACATGACGGAGGCACGCATCAGCCGCGCGTAGCTCGGCACGGAGCCGATGGCGATGGCAATGGCGGTGTTGACGATGCCGCTGCCGAGCGCCACGGACACGGCGACCGCCAGAAGGAACTGCGGGATCGCCATGACGATGTCCATGATACGCATGATAACGCCGTCCACCGTGCCGGCGAAGTAGCCGGAGATCGCGCCGATGAAGCCGCCGACGATGAGCGCGAACACCACCGACAGCACCGAAACCAGAAGCGAGATGCGTCCGCCCACGATGAGGCGGCTCAAAAGGTCGCGTCCGTAGTTGTCGGTGCCGAGCAGGTGCGCGGCGCTGGGGTATTCGAATTTTGCGTCGGGGTTTTGCTCCGCGTAGTCGTAGGGGGCGATGCTCTCGGCGAACACCGCCATGAGGATGAGCAAAACGACGATGACGAGGGCGGCCATGGCGAGCTTGTTTTGCCGCAGCCGATGCCACACGTCGCGCCACTGGCTGTGCTTGCGTGCGCCGTCGCCCAAAACAGGGGCGTTCTTCATGCTGCCGCACCCCCTTTCTTATGCTTCTTTCCGGCGGTGTACTGCGCCTTAATGCGCGGGTCGAGGAAGCCGTAGAGCAGGTCGACCAGGAGGTTGATGATGCAGACGAAGAAGCTCACGATGAGAACGCTTCCGAGCACGACGGGGTAGTCGGCGTTTGTGATGGCGGTCTGCATGAGCATCCCGAGCCCGGGGATATTGAAGATGCTCTCGATGACCACCGCGCCGCCGAAGATCATGCTCGCCATGTAGCCGACGGTGGTAACGACGGGGATCATGGCGTTTTTCAGCGCGTGCTTCCAGATCACCTCGCGGTCGGTCAGACCCTTGGCATAGGCGGTGCGGATGTAGTCCTGCCGGATGACCTCGAGCATGGACGAGCGGGTCATGCGCGTCACAGCGGCGAGCGGTGTCATACCGAGCGTGATGCAGGGCATGATCCAGCCCTTCCAGTTGTGGATGCCCGTGGCGGGCAGCCAGCCGAGCTTGAGCGACAGAATGATGATGAGCATGAGCGCCAGCCAGAAGTTCGGCATGGAGGCGAAAAACAGGCTCAGCACCGTCACGGTGTAGTCAAGACCGGAGTTCTGCCGCGTGGCGGATATGATGCCGAAGGGTATGCCGAGGCATACCGTGATGGCAAGTCCTATCACGCCCAGCTTTACCGTCACGCCCAATCGTTCCTTAATTTGCACGGCGACGGGGCGCTTGTTCTGGTAGCTGGTGCCGAGGTCGAATTTGGTCACCACGCCCTTGACATAGCGGAAGAACTGCTCGATAAAGGAGTCGTCCAGACCGAGCTGTTCGTATTTTGCATCGTATTGTTCTTGCGTAATGTTGTAGCCCATGATAGAGTAGACGGGGTCGGCGGGCGTGAGGAAGTTGATGGTGAACACCACCAGCAGAACGCCCAGCAGCACCGGAATGAACAACAGTACGCGCTTGGCAATGAATTTGAACATGGGATCACCTCTTTGTGAAAGGGTGCGTTATGAAAGAATATTATACCATCGGGGAATTATCGAAGATCTACCATCTGCCGGTCTCCACGCTGCGCTATTACCACCGCTGCGGTCTGTTTGAGCCGGAGGTACAGGATCCGTCCAACGGCTACCGCTATTACGGGCGCGATCAGCTCTACCGGCTGGATGCGCTGGGGCTGCTGCGCGTGCTGGATATACCGGTGGCGGACATCGCGGGCTTTTCCGGCGAAGCGGATTTTGACAAGGCAGTGTATGCCTATCTGAAAAAGCACCGCGGGGTCTTGGAGGAGCAGCTCGACGTAGTGCAGTCGAAGCTGAGCCTGCTCGATGCCATTCTCGCACAGGAGGACAAGCCGATCCGGCTGAACGAGGCGGGAGAGGAGATCGCCGTGCGGCACTTTCCGGCGCGGACGCTGCTGATTGCGGAGGTGGAGCACCAGCCCTCGGACGAGCGGGAGTTCCGCATCTACCTGCAGGAGCAGTTCGGAACGCCGCTGACGGAGCCGGAGCTGCCGACTGCCATCCGCGGCAACGGCATGAGCTCCTCGCTGAACTATCTGCTGCAAAGCGGCGAGATCATCTACGACGGGGCGTATATGGAGCCAATGGGAACATACGGACGCGGCCGATGGACGGTGCTGGAGCTGCCGGAGCGCGACTGGCTCACGCTGCGCTTTTCGGGCGGAGCCGCGGAGCGCCGCAATGCCTATGCGCTCGTGGCGGACTATGTCCGCGCCCACGCGGTCGAGGCGGAGGATACCGTGCTGGAGGAGATGCTCTGGCGCGGCATCATGCCCAGTAAAAAGGGCACGGACATCATGGAGCTGCGGGTCATGCTGAAATAAAACGAAGTGAATACTTTTTCATGCAGGATGGCATCATAGATGCCATCCTGCATTTCTATACGGGAAATTACTTTGCGAGATGGATGAAGCGCATATTGGCGCACCAGTTGCCGACGATGTTGAGCTCGCTGATGCGGTCGTTGTAGGCGTAGGCGGAGATGTATTCCATGATGGGCAGGTGCCAGTAGTTGGTCCAGAGGACATCCTGCATCTGCTGATAGACCTGCACGCGGGCGTTCTGATCGGTGGTGTTGAACGCGGAATCCCAGAGGGTGTTGTAGGCTTCGTCCATGATCTTGCAGGGGGCGAGACCGCTGTCGTCGTTGGCGTGCTGCATGAGCAGAGCGGGCTCGGCGACGGGGGTGTTGGCGCTCTCGAGCAGGAACATATCGGTCTGACCGGTGGCGATCAGAGGCATGGCGGAGCCGGATTCGAGCGTCTCATACTGGAGGTCGATGCCGACCTGTGCCAGATAGAACTGGATGGTCTCGTAAGCGGCGACGCTCATGGCGGAGTTGGTGGCGGTCACGTTGAGCGTGAAGCCGTCGGGGTAGCCGGCCTCGGCGAGGAGCTGTTTGGCGTGGTCGGGGTCAAAGGGATAAGCGCCCTCGTTCTTGTAGTAGGGTGCGGCGGTGCTGGAGAGGTTGGAGCTGGCGAGCTTGCCGAGGGAGCCGACGGCGTTCTCGATGACCTCGGACCAGTCGATGGCCTCGGCGATCGCCTGACGGACGCGGATGTCCGCGAATTCCTCGACGTAGGAGGGCAGGCACAGGTAGCAGAGCTCGAGCTCGCTGACCTGACGGGCGGTAGCACCGGAGAGATCGGTCTCGACCGTGCCGTAGGTGGAGTCGTCCAGACCGAGGATGACATCGAGGTCGCCGTTCACGAAGTCAGTGTACATGGTCAGCACTTCGCTGTAGCTGCGGAGCACGATGGTCTTGGCTTCAGGATAAGCGTCTGCTTTCCAGTAGTCGTCACGCAGGGCGAGGGTGGTGTGGTCGCCGGAGATGTTCTCCACAACGGTGTAGGGGCCGGTGCCGCAGCAGTGATCCCAGCGATCGGCTTCGGCGCAGGCTTCAAAGTAGTCCTTGTTCACGATGTCCGCGATGCGGCCGAGGTAGTTGATCAGCGGGCCGACCACGTCGTAGGTGGTGAGAACGACGGTGTAATCGTCCTCGGCGTAGCAGTTGGCGAAGTCAAAGATCTGATAGTAGAAGGCCTGGGAGAAGCCGTTCGCGGGGTCGGCAAGACGCTGATAGCTGTAGATAACGTCCTCTGCCGTCAACTCCTCACCGTTGGAGAACTTCACGCCCTCGTGCAGCTTGATGCGAAGCTGCGTGGGGGAGAGGAACTCATAGCTCTCCGCGAGCCAGGGCTCCAGCTCGCCGGAGTCGGGGTTGAACATGAACAGGCTTTCGTACACGCAGGCGAGTGCGGGGCTGGAGCCGGTGACCATGACATCCATGGTCTCGACACCGCGGGTCATGCCGACGGTGACGGTGTCCTCGGCGCTGCCGCTGCCGGAGCTGCCGCAGGCGCACAGAGCCAGAAGCATCACAAGGGCAACGATCAGGGATAGTGCTCGTTTCATTTTTTCTTCCTCCTTAAAATTGTTTTATTGTCAAATTAGGTCTTGCAGAATGGAACACGCGGCGCGTTTTCCGGCTGCCGCGGCGCGGATGACGGTGGACGGGCCGGTCACGGCATCGCCGCCCGCGTAGAGCTTCGGCTCGGCGGTGCGTCCGTCCTCATCGGCGAGGACGCGACCTTTCTCGTCGCAGCGCACACCCCGCGGGGGGATATTCGTGAAGCCCAGCGCCTCCATGACAAGCGCGGCATCGAGGCTGAAAGCACTGTCCGGCACGGGGCGGCAGCCCAAGCGACCGCCGGGGTAGTCCGGCGTGTCCGGCTCGGTTTTGGCACAAGTGAGGATGCCGTCGTCAAGCCGGACAGTGTCCGTCCAGAACAGGAATTCCACGCCCTCGGATTTGGCGGCGTTTACGTCCGCATCCCGCGCGGGCATCTCCGCCTCGCCGCGCCGATAGACGAGCTTGACGGATCTCGCGCCCAGACGAACGGCGGCGCGGGCAGCATCCAGCGCGGTGTCGCCGCCGCCGATGACCGCGACGGTCTTGCCTTCGGCGGGGTTTTGACCCTGCGAAACGGCGGTGAGAAATTCTTTGGCCTGTGTGCTGCCGGAAAGGCTGCTCACGGGCTTTTCCGCACCCACGGCGAGAAACACGGCATCGTTTTCCGCCAGCGCTTCCGCCGCACTCACGGCCTTGCCGCAGACGAAGCGGACACCGAGTGCCTCGGCGCGCTCTATGAGCGCATCGAGCGGAACGCGGGGCAGGACAAAGTCGGGGATGCCCCAGCGCATCACGCCGCCCGCCGCGCTGTCTTTTTCATAGACCGTCACGCGCACACCGGATTTCGCCAGCTCCAGCGCACAGCAGAGCCCCGCAGGGCCGGAGCCGATGATGCCGACGCGCTTTCCGACGGCGGGCGCGGCACCGGCAAGCTGTGCCGTGTGGCGGTCGTTGATAAACTGCTCCAGCGCGCCGATGTTGACGCTCTCGCCGCGTATGCCGCGGGTGCAGTTCGATCGGCATTGCTTCTCCCCGGGGCAGACCCGCGAGGAGACGGGCGAAAGCTCGTTCACGGCGGCGACAAGCGCCCACGCGCCCTCGTAGTCCCTTTCGCGGATGGCGGCGCACATTGCCGGCACGGGAACGTGGATGGGGCAGTCGCGCTGACAGTATTTCGCGGGGCAATCGAGGCAGCGCATGGCTTCGCTCATGGCTTCGGCTTCGGTGTAGCCGCCCGCCGGAACGGGCGTGACGCTCATGGAGAGATTGACTTCGGATTTGATTCTCATACGCGCACCCCCTGCTGCTCGGCGGCACTGTTCGCGCTCGTAAAGGCGGATGCCGTCGCCCAAGTAAGCTCGGAAACCACGGCGAGCTCGTCCCGCCGCTGCACGGCGGAGGTGGCATCGCCCACGCCGTAAAGTCCTTTGATTACGCTGCCGTCGGCGCGCAGGACGCGGCACTTGCCGTCCACCCGCAGACCGCCGAAGCAGCCCTCGGAGAAGCGCTGACCGTAGATGCCCCAGAAGGGACCTTTGTCGAGCTTTTTGAGAAATTCGGGATTTTTATGGAATTCGGGGTCATTGCCCGCGTCGCAGTATTGATTGTAGCGCGCGGCGGTGGCTTCGAGCGCGTCGGGGTCTATGCCGATGGCCTCGGCAAGCTCGCGCAGCGTCTCGCCGCGGCATACGGGCGGGTAGGGGTAGTGCCGCTCCTGCTCGAGCTCCTCCCGCCATGTTTCGTAAAGCTCCTTTTCTCCGGCGAGGGCTGGGTCGTTCCGATAGCCCTCGGCGATCTCGCGGAGCGTGTCCTCGGTGTAGATGCCCCAGGAGACCTCCTGCGGGTTGCCGCCGATGTGGAAGCGTCCCATGAAGAAGTTGTCCTCCTCGTTCTCCCAGCGCTCGCCGTTGAGGTTGACGTTCATGGCCTTGGCGCTCTCGTGCAGGCGGTAGAGGCAGTAGCTGTAGGGGTGGTGCGCGGGGCCGAACAGCGAGAGATTCATCTGCGCGGGATCGGGCTCCACGCCCAGCTCCTCGAGCATATCAATGGCATCGCCGGTGTCGGTGGGCACGGAGAAGCGGGAGACGGGGCGGTCAACATCGAAGAAGCCGAAATACTTTTGCAGCTTCTCGTCGCTGCGACCCATGCCGCCGGTGGCGAGGATGACGGACTTCGTGTGGACGACGGTCTCGCCGCCCGGATCGGAGGCGACTACGCCGCAGACCGCGCCGTTTTCGTCCGTCAGCAGATGCTTTGCGGCGTGCTCCGTGAGGATCTCCACATCGAGCTTCCGCGCGGGGATGGCGGCGAGCATGGTCTCCTTGATCCATGTGCCCGACCACCCGGGACCGAAGGACGGATCGCGGCTGAGGAAGTTTTTGACGCGCTTCGGGAAGCCCACCACGGCGGGACCGTAGATGGGGCCCATGGCGCGGGTCTCACCGAACAGGGTGATGTCGAAGACCTTGTCGGCGTTCGGGAAGCCGTAGAGCCAGTCGAAGCACTCGCCGCAGCCGTAGACCACGGTGTGCATGACCTCGGGGCTGACGCTGCCGCCGGTGCGCGCGCAGAGATCCACGATCGCCTGCTCGCGGACATCCTCGAGATGATTCCGGCGGTGCAGGTCGGTGTAGATGGGGAAGAAGCCGTGGGCGTAGTCGGTGTTGCCGCCGCAATGCTTCGCCTTTTCCAAAAGAATGACTTTCAGTCCAAGCTCCGCCGCACGCACGGCGGCAATCAGCCCCGTGCCGCCGCCGCATACGACCACATCGCATTCACGCTCGATGGGCGCATGGGGCGTGACGGTCTTGACCTCGGCATCGTCCACGATGGAGCCGGTGGGGCACTGTTTGGCGCAGAGACCGCACTCCACACATTTTTCGGGGTCGATCTCATATTTGGCGCGACCGTAGTGTACCGCGCCCATGGGACATTCCAGTTCGCAGTAGTGACAGCCGACGCAGGTGTCTTTTATGTAGTACATAGAGCTTACTCCTGTTGTGTGGTTAGTTCCAGCTTGGGCAGCTCGCGGAAGCCGAGGAAGCGCATGATCGGGGCGCGGAGCTTTCCCATGAGATGGCGGTTATAGTCTCCGGCGAGCGCCTCGTACACCGTGCAGAAGGGTGCGAGCTCGTCTGCGAGCTCCGTCATGCGGGGCGTTTCCCGCCCCCAGACGAGACGGCTCATCTCCGCGATGCAGCGATATTGCTTGGATATGTTCCTTGTTTTGCGGTATGCTGCCGCGCATTCGCCGCCGCCGTCCAATGCCCCGCCGAGCGCCATCCACTTGTCAAACAGCTCCTTCACGGCGGAAAACTGCCGCTCGACGCGGAAGCGCCGCCGATCCTGGATGAGATATACGACGATCAGCGCGATCAGGATGAGCACGAGGACATCGAGCAATATATAGAGGACTTTCATAAAAAAATATACTTCTCCCACAATATATTCTATTCTATATTAAACCTTTCACCAAGTTCAGGGTCAATAGGCTATTTTCGACAAAAAACAAAGCGCCGAACAGACAGAAAAGCCATAAAAAAGGCTCCCCGCAAAAATCGCGGAGAGCCTCGGTTCATGTGTTTCAGCGGAAGTATTTTACGGCGGACTCGAACATCTTCATGTCGTATTCGCCGGGGACGTTTTTGTAGAGTCCTGAGCCGATGCGTTCGGCGTGTCCCATCTTGCCGAAGACGCGGCCGTCGGGACTCGTCATGCCCTCGATGGCGAGCATCGAGCCGTTGGGGTTAAACTGGATGTTGTCGGTGGCGAGACCCTTTTCGTCCACATACTGCGTGGCGATCTGACCACGCTTGGCGAGCTCGCGCAGCAGCGCGGGATCGCCGAGGATGCGTCCCTCGCCGTGCGAGATCGGCACGGAGTAGATATCGCCGACCTCCGTTCCCGCAAGCCACGGGGAGAGCTTCGATGCCACGCGCACGCGCACGATCTTGGACTGATGGCGCGCGATGGTGTTGTAGGAGAGGGTGGGGGCGTTCGCGTCCGGCTCGATGATCTTGCCGTAGGGGACGAGACCGGGCTTGATGAGCGCCTGGAAGCCGTTGCAGATGCCGCACATCAGCCCGTCGCGCCGCTCAAGCAGTGCGGTCACTTCCTCTTTCACAGCCGCGCTGCGGAAGAAAGCGGTGATGAACTTGCCGGAGCCGTCCGGCTCGTCGCCGCCGGAGAAGCCGCCGGGGATGAACACCATCTGGCTCGTCTTGAGCGCTTGGGCGAAGTCCTCCACACTGCGGGCGATGGCATCCGCCGTGAGGTTGCGGATGACCATGATCTCGGCATCCGCACCGGCATCGCGCATGACCTTGGCGCTGTCGTATTCGCAGTTTGTCCCGGGGAACACGGGGATGAGGACTTTGGGCTTCGCGGTCTTGACCGCGGGGGCGGTCATGCTTCCGGCGGCATAGGAGAAGGTCTCCGGCTGTGCGCCGTCCGCGGGGATGTTGCAGGGGTAGACGCTCTCCAATTTGTCCTCGTAGGCGCGGGTGAGTGCGTCCATGCCCAGGCAGTCGCCGCCGAAACGCAGCGCCTGTTCGGCTGTGGTATGACCGAGGGTCAGACCGATGTCCATATCCTCCGCCAGCTCCAGCACGAACGCGCCGTAGCGGTAGGCGAAGATGTCGTCGAGCGTGAGCGAGGCATCGAAGTCGAAGCCGAGGCCGTTGCCGATGCACATTTTATACACAGCCTCCGCCACGCCGCCGAAGCCGGGGGTGTAGGCGGCGACGGCCTTGCCGCTTTGCAGCAGCTCATGGACGGTGTCAAACAGGGCGAGCAGACTCTCGGAATCGGGTAGCTCGTCCCCGCCGTATGCCGGCGCGAGCAGCACGACCTTGTGTCCCGCCGCCTTGAATTCGTTGGGGACGACGGAGGCGGTTTTCTCCGTTGTGACGGCAAAGGAGATGAGCGTGGGCGGCACATCCAGCGTCTCAAAGGAGCCGGACATGGAGTCCTTGCCGCCGATGGCACCGATGCCCAGCTCCATCTGCGCCCTAAACGCGCCGAGCAGCGCCGCCATAGGCTTGCCCCAGCGGGCGGGCTCTTTGCGCAGACGCTCAAAATATTCCTGGAAGCTGAGATAAACATCCTCGAATATCGCGCCCGTGGCGACGAGCTTCGAGACGGACTCCACGACGGCGAGATACGCGCCGTGGTAAGGGCTCTTTTCGCTGACGTAGGGGTTGAAGCCCCACGCCATCAGGGAGCAGTCGTCGGTGTGCTTCTGCTCGACGGAGATCTTCTGCGCCATGGCCTGAATGGGCGTGCGCTGATTCTTGCCGCCGAAGGGCATCAGCACCGTGCCTGCGCCGATGGTGGAATCAAAGCGCTCGGAAAGACCGCGTCGGGAGCAGACATTGAGGTCGGAGACAAGCGCTTCATAGCCCTCCGCAAAGCTCGCGGGGACGGGCTTTTGGTAGCTTTTGCCCTTTTCCACGAGCACATCGATGTGCTTCTCCGCGCCGTTGGTGTCGAGAAAGGCGCGGGCGATATCCGCCACGGTGTGACCTTTCCAGTGCATGACGAGGCGGGGCTCCGCGGTGACGCGGGCGAGGACGGTGGCTTCGAGGTTTTCGCTCGCAGCGAGGACGAGGAAGCGGTCGAGATCCTTCGACTCGATGACCACCGCCATACGCTCCTGCGATTCGCTGATGGCGAGCTCCGTGCCGTCGAGACCTTCGTATTTCTTGGGAACGACATCAAGGTTGATGTCGAGACCGTCGGCGAGCTCGCCCACGGCGACGGATACGCCGCCCGCGCCGAAGTCGTTGCAGCGTTTGATCATGCGGCTCGCCTCGGCGTTGCGGAACAGGCGCTGGAGCTTGCGCTCCTCGGGGGCGTTGCCCTTCTGCACCTCCGCGCCGCAGCTTTCAAGGCTCTGGACGGTGTGGCTCTTGGACGAGCCGGTGGCACCGCCCATGCCGTCACGTCCCGTGCGTCCGCCGAGGAGGATGACGATGTCCCCGTCCTCGGGGCGCTCGCGGCGGACATTTTCCTGCGGGGCGGCGGCGATGACCGCGCCGACCTCCAGACGCTTGGCGACGTAGCCCGGATGGTAGAGCTCGTCCACGATGCCGGTGGCAAGGCCGATCTGGTTGCCGTAGGAGGAGTAGCCCGCGGCGGCGGTGGTGACGAGCTTGCGCTGGGGCAGCTTGCCCGTGAGCGTTTCGGAGACCGGCCCCAGCGGGTCAGCCGCGCCGGTGACGCGCATCGCGCCGTAGACATAGCTGCGTCCCGAAAGGGGGTCGCGGATGGCACCGCCGATGCAGGTGGCGGCACCGCCGAAGGGCTCGATCTCGGTGGGGTGGTTGTGCGTCTCGTTTTTGAACAGCAGCAGCCACGGCTCCTTCACGCCGTCGCTCTCCACGGTGATCTTCACGGTGCAGGCGTTGATTTCCTTGGACTCGTCGAGCTTGTCGAGCTTGCCGGCTTTTTTGAGCGCCTTGACGGCGAGCGTGCCAATGTCCATGAGGCAGATCGGCTTCGTGCGCCCGAGCTCGCGGCGGGTGGAGAGATAGAGCTCGTAGCTCGCCTGAATGTCGGGGTCGTCGAACTCGACGGAGTCGATGGTGGTGTTGAAGGTGGTGTGGCGGCAGTGGTCCGACCAGTAGGTGTCGATGATGCGGATTTCCGTGATGGTCGGCTCGCGGTTTTCGGAGCGGAAATACTCCTGGCAGAAGGCGAGGTCGTCCAGATCCATGGCGAGTCCCAGATCCTGCACCATCTCCGCGAGCTCGTCGCGGCTTTTGGCGTTGAAGCCGTTGAGAGTGGCGACGGCTTCAGGCACGGCGTAGTCGATTTGCAGCGTCTCGGGCTTGTCGAGCGCCGCCTCCCGCGCCTCCACGGGGTTGATGACGTATTTTTTCAGCTCCGCAAGCTCTGCGTCCGTGATGCTGCCTTCGAGCACATAGACCTTCGCGGTGCGGACGGTGGGACGCTCGCCCTGCGAGAGGATTTGGATGCACTGGGCGGCGGAGTCCGCCCGCTGATCGAACTGCCCGGGGAGGTATTCCACGGCAAAGACCGTGCCCTCAGCGCTTAGTTCGTCAAATATTATGTCAACCTGCGGCTCGGAAAACACGGTCGTCTTGGCGTAATCAAACAGCGCCGCGTCGATGTTCTCCACGTCGTAGCGGTTGAGCACGCGCACGCCGCGAAGACCCGCGATGCCGAACAGCGCCCGCGCGTCGTTCAGCAGGGCTTTCGCCTCGTGCGCCAGCTCCGGCTTTTTCTCCACATAAATTCGGTAGACCATGCTCATCCCTCCTTCGCGGCGAGCGCCCGCGCGCCGATGTCGCGGCGGTAGAAGGCGTTGTCAAAGTGTATGGTTTCCACGAGCTTGTAAGCCTCCTTGATCGCGTCCGGCAGCGTGTCCGCCACGGCGGTGACACCGAGCACGCGCCCGCCGTTCGTGACGAGCTTTCCGTCCGCGAGCTTCGCGCCCGCGACGTAAACATGGGGCAGTGTTGCGGCGGGGGTGCTCATTTCATAACCCTTTTCGTACTGCACGGGAAGTCGGA
>JAZUEL010000011.1:0-18211 GCA_045640125.1 Oscillospiraceae bacterium | reverse complement strand
GGTCCCAAGACATACAGCCGGGAATATAAGCTGGCCGCCATCAAGCGATACATCGAAGGAAACGAATCCATTCGCAGCATCGCCGTGGACCTGGGGCTTACCGACTATTCCGTTCTGCGGGACTGGATCAAAAAATACAAGGCCGGCGGCGAAGGGGCCATACAGACGAGCCACAGCCGGAAGAATTACCTTCTGCACGAGGACAGACAAAATGCGGTTGCCAGCCAGGAACTGAAAGAGCGATTGCAGCATTTGGAAGCGGAGAATGAATACCTGATATGAAATGACCGTTGTCAAGAGGCAAAATGTCCAAAACAGGGTCATCGCAAGATTTTTTCGGAAGGCATACTGAAAGAGCTTCGGAATCAGTCTCCGGCGTTGACCACTCTGATATACGTGGATTGGTTACCTACAGGTCAATGGTCCGCCGAGAGCGCTACCGTCTAAAATCGTGGATCATGTTTCCGTGCCAACATAGTATTCTCGTAGATCGCTCGAACCGTTAAAGTCCGAAACTCCTTCAGAATGCCTTCCGGTGTAAACATACGGCTGTTTGCAGCCCTTTCCTTACCCGCTATCACAGCGGGCTGGCAGGGTCAAGGTCGAAGCCGCGCCAGCGGTGCGAAGCAGCCTTGACGCTGACAGAACGATGTGATACTTCATGCGTAATTCCCCGTCATCATACCCCAGATAAAGCAGGCTAACTCTCTGGCGATCGCAGTCTTTGCTACATTGGCATTCTTCCCGTTATTCAGCGTCAGCTTGTAGTATTTCCGTCTGAGACGCTCATTGGCCTTGTCCGCATATTGAATGACAGCCGGAGAGTTCCCCTCCTGACGGGCGGATAATAGCTTCGACTTGTAACCGACCTGACCTCGCGTATAGCTTTGTGCAGCTTCTACCAGCAGCATCCGCACATGACGGTTTCCGGCCTTGGTGATGCCGAGTCTGTGCTGGTCGCCGCCGCTGGAGTTTTCACCCGGAACGAGACCGAGATACGCCGCATAGTGAGGTGCATCCGGAAAGCGCTTGAAGTCTCCGGTCTCTGTAATCACGGAAAGTGCTGTTTGCGTTTTGATCCCGAGGAAGCATTGCAGCTTGTGGACGTTTTCTCTATACGCTTCATCGGATGCAAGCTCATCAATCCTCTTGTCGATCCGATCCAGCTTTGCCATCAGATAATCGTATGTAAGCAGATATTCCTCCAGGATCTCCTGATACAGCCCGCTGACCTTCAGTGTGCGGAGCCAATTGATATGCGTCTGCGTCCAATGGTTTTTGGTTCCGTCATAGCGATACCCGTGCCGCAGGCAGAAAGCGAGGATCTGCTGCTTCACCTTTTTCAGCGCAAGCTTGTGGTCTTCCCGCATCCGTAGATACTCTTTGACCTGCTCATCCTGCTCTGTGGGGATATGCACCGGACTGTAGTCACGGTGCGCAAGGCAGCGGGCAATATGGGCAGCATCCCGCTTGTCCGTCTTGATTCGTTTCTTCCCACCGGCTACCGGCATCGTTGTGGGCGCGAGAATCACACACTTCACATGATGCGCGGTCAGCTCATGATACAATGTAAACCCGAGGCAGCCTGCCTCATAACCGCATACGAATAGCACATCGTCCCCATAATGAAAGCGCATAGCCTCCAGATAGTTGATGACCTTGCTGTAGTGAGCTTCGACCTTCTGCGAGTATTCTGCTTCTTCTTTCTCATTTGTGTAGCAGCAGAGAGAAAAATTTTCTTTGTGGACGTCCATTCCGACGTAAACTGTGCTATAATGCATTTGATGACCTCCATTTGTATGCGGTAATCCCTGTTTTGTAGTGTGTGGGTACCTACATTATACAGGTAAATCCACGTTCCTACAAATCGGAGGTCATTTCATATTGTCTGAATAGGAATAAAAATGTACTGAATAGGAATAAAAATGCGGCGGGCACACAGCCCGCCGCTTAATCTTTTATCCGTATACGATTTGTTTTGAATATTTCTCCACTTCGCGGTAGATGCTGTCCACGGAGTCGGGGAGGTGGAATTCGCCGTTTTCATACAAAACCCTGCCGCCGATCATCGTAAGCTTCACGTCCGAGGGGTTGCCGGAGTAGACAAGGTTTTTCACAATGTTATGCACCGGCTGCATATTCGGGCGCATCATGTCGATCACGATCATGTCCGCCTTTTTGCCGACGGCGATATCGTCGCAGTCGAAAAGCCACATGGCGCGTGCGCCGCCCGCAATGGCGGCATCCAGCACCTTGGCAGGGTCGCCGCTCGCGGCCTCGCGGTCGTAGAGCTTGGAGAGGACGTTCGCCAGATACATCTCGCGGAAGATATTCATCTCGTTGTTGGAGGCGGCTCCGTCCGTGCCGATGGCGAGCTTCACGTCTGCTTTCAGGAAGCGGGAGAGCTGCGGGATGCCGCTCGCGAGCTTGGCGTTGGAGCAGGGATTCAGAACGGCGGTAAGCCCCTTTTGGCGGTAGATCTCAATGTCCTCGTCCGTCATCCAGACGCAGTGGAAGCCGCCGCCGCCGTAGTCATACAGACCGAGACCGTCCAGATACTTGGTCGGCGTTGCTCCGTGGCGTTCCATGCAGCCGTCCACCTCCGCCTTCGTCTCGCTCGAATGGGAGAACACAGGCATTTTGAGGTCGTGCGCGGCTTTGGAGAGGTGCTTAAGCATATCCTCGGAGGCGGTATACTCGGCGTGAAAGCCCGGGACGTAGGACACAAAGGACCCCATGTTGTTGTATTTTTCGTTGTATTTATAGGGGTCATCCCAGTCGTTGTTCGGCGTGAGCGAGTCGCATATAACCGTGCGGAAGCCCCATTCGCGGCTGAGATCGACGATCACATCGTAAAAGCGGTAGGAATCGAAGCAGGCGGTGATGCCGTTCGATATGTATTCAAGAAACGCCAGCTTCACAAAGGGCAGCATATTCTCCGGTGTCAGCTTCATCTCCAGCGGGATGACATGGCCGAACAGCCACTCCTGTAAAGGGTAATCGTCCACGGCGGAGCGCAGGAAGGTCATGCCGGAATGGGCGTGGGCGTTTTTGAAGCCCGGCATCAGAAGATTGCCGCCGAGATCATATTCACGCTCAAAGGCGGGCAAGTCCTCCGGCTTTGCGCCGACATAGCAAATGCTGTCATCCTTGACCCAGACCTCGTTTTCCGTAATAATGCCGTGTTCCAGCACACGGCCGCCGTAAAAGCGGATCATGCAAATGTCTCCTTAATTGATTTCTCGCAGGGCGCAAACATGACACCCTTTTCCGTGATGGCGGCGGGGACCAGCTCGTGATCGGTCACGTCGAAAGCGGGATTCCAATATTGAATGCCCTCCGGTGCCATGGGCTTTTCGTACCACAGCGAGCCGATCTCCTCGCCTTTGCGCTCCTCGATGGGGATATGCGTCCCGTCGGGACAGGCGAGGTCGATGGTGGAGGAGGGGAGCAGGACGTAAAAGGGGATGCCGTAGTGCTTGCAGAGGATGGCGAGACCGGAGGTGCCGATCTTGTTGGCGAAGTCGCCGTTTCGCGCCATGCGGTCGCAGCCGACCATGACGGCCTGTATCCGCCCCTGCTTCATGGCGAGTGAGGCCATGTTGTCGCAGATGAGCGTGCAGGGAAGCCCCGCGTTTTGAAGCTCAAAGGCGGTCAGCCGTGCCCCCTGCAACAGAGGCCGCGTTTCGTCCATGTAAGCCTTGACGTTCATGCCGCGCTCCGCCGCGAGCAGCAGCGGCCCGAGCCCCGTACCGTACTGCGAGGTGGCGAGAGGGCCCGCGTTGCAGTGGGTGAGCACGGTGTCGCCCTCGTGCAGAAGCGAGAGCCCCGCCTCCGCGATGGCACGGCACATGGCGACATCCTCGTCGTAGATCGTCTGCGCCTCGTCGAGGAGAAGCACCGCAAGATTCGAGGCATCCTTATGCGCGAAAGCAAAGCGCTTCATGCGATGGAGCTGCGCGGCGAGATTGACCGCTGTGGGGCGGCTCTTGTTCAGATAATCGCAGTCGGCTTCGAGACAGTCAAAAAAACGGTCGGCGGGGTAATTCTGCGCCAGCACCGCAATGCAGTACGCCGCAAAAATGCCGATGGCAGGCGCGCCTCGCACGCGCAGAGTGTAGATCGCCTCGTACATGGCCTCGCGCTCGCGCAGCTCGATATAGCGCAGCTCGCCGGGCAGCAGCGTCTGATCGACGATGCGTACGGCACGTTTGTCCGCTGTTAGTGCGACATTAATGATGGTCTCGCTCATGCTTCGTCGAGCTCCCGAATCGCGCCGCGCACCAACGCGGTCATGGAGGCTTCCATGAACTGACCGGCGGCAAAGACCTCCTCATGCGTCAACGGCTTGTCGGAGATGCCCGCGCCCTTGTTGGAGATGCAGCTCACGCCGCACACGCGCAGCCCCATGTGATGTGCCGCCACCGCCTCACACGCGGTGGACATACCGACGGCGCTGCCGCCGAGCTTTCCGAGCATCCGCACCTCGGCGGGGGTCTCGAAGCTCGGACCTGTGAGCTGGACGTACACACCCTCGCAGAGCGGAAGTCCCTGCGTTTTGGCGCTTTTCCGCAGAATGTCGCACAGGGCGGGATCGTAGGTGCGGCTCATATCAGGGAAGCGCGTGCCGAGCTCGTCGATGTTCGCGCCGACGAGCGGGTTGGGGAAAAAGGACATGATGTGGTCGGTGATGAGCATCATGGTCGGCGTTTCCATGGCGGGGTCAAGGCTGCCCGCCGCGTTTGTCAGCAGCAGCTTTTTTGCACCCAGCGAGCCCATGACCCGCGTGGGCAGGACAACATCCTCCACGCTGTAGCCCTCGTAATAGTGGATGCGCCCCTGCATACACACGAGCGGCACGCCGTCGAGTGTGCCGAACAGGAATTTGCCCGCGTGTCCCATGACGGACGAGACGGGGAAGCCCGGGATGTCAGAGTACGGCACCTCGGCGTGAATATCCATCAGCGAGCCGAGATTGCCGAGACCGGAGCCGAGGATCATCGCCATGCGAGGCTCAAAGCGGCCGGAGCGCTGATATACTTCGTCGCGGCAGCGCAGGATTCTTTCGTAGGCTTTGTTCATGTTCCGCTTCCTCCCAGTGTCTGACCGCGGTTTTCGTCTTTGGAGGCGAAGGGGCTTTCGCCGCCGTCGCCCTTCATCATTTTTTCGATCACGGACACATCGCCCGCAATGTCCATGGCCTCGGCGCGGTAGAGCGTGTCGAGCTGTTTTTCGTAGCCCTCCACCAGCGTATCCGCGATGCCCTCGATGTCCGCCTTGGCTTTCGCCATGTTCTCGCCCGTCACGCCCTGCGCTTCGATGCGGGCGTAGGATTTGAGGAGCTTCAGCGTGGTGGGGAGATAGTAATTCATGAAACGGGTGATCTGGCTGCGCTTTTCGGGGTGCGTCTTCACCTCGTCGAAAATGGCGGTGGTGATCGCCTGCATACGGCGGATCTTCTCACTCATGACCTCGTCCTCGATGTCGATGTCCGCCTGCCGGATCTCCGCGATGATGCGCTCATACTCGGTCTGCTGCGCCTTTGCCGCCTGCTCGGCTTCGGACATTTTCGCCTCGTCCTCCTGCCGGTAGACATCGCGCATGGCGGCGGGGTCGATCACAAGCAGCGAGCGGGCGTGGTCGATGTAGGACTTTTCGCCGTAGTAGCCGCGGTCGATCATTTCTTCGAGCTGCTTTTCGAGCGCGGCGGGCTTCATACCCAGCGTTTCCGCCAGTCGGCTCAGGGATACAACGCCCTCCGTGCCGGACACGGTGATGCAGCGGGCGAACTGCTTCGCTTTCCGGCGACCGAGAGCGGATTTGAGCAGCATCACGCCGCCGCCGAGTGCCACGCAGATAAAGGTGATGAGCGCCCACAGGGACATACCCGCGCCGACACGGCTGAGAAGCATAAAGGCCGCCAGTGCGATCAGCAGCCAGCCCAGAACGGTGAACAGCTTGCTCCCTGCATCCGCAGGCGACTTCACGCTGCCGGATTTGCCGGCTTTTTCTGCTTTTGCATTCGAGGTGGCTTCTTTGGCGTCCTCGGCTTTTTCCTTAGCGGTGTTGACACCGTTTTTGACGCGGCTTCGCCCCTCGTTAAAGAGCGTGCGGATGCGCCCCTTGTCGTTCAGGGCAAGGTAAACCATCAGCGCAACGCCCAGCGGCGGCACGCCGAAGAGCAGCCCGATGGCAAAGACCCAGGCAAACACGTCGCCCTTTTTACCGCTGCTGCCGGTGCTGCTGCCCGTGGGGCGCGGCTGATACTGGCTCGGGTCGGGCGGCGGCGTGTTGGGGCCGGGACCGGGACTCGGGCCGTTCGACGTATATCGTTCGTAGTGAAAATCATTATACTTAGCCATAATACAATTATTTTACCACAAAGCGTCCGAAAGGAAAAGAGCGTTTTCCCCTCGGACGCTTGTTTTTTATATGAACATTTTGGTGGATAGATAGCGCTCGCCGGTGTCGGGCAGCAGGATCACGATGGTCTTTCCCTCGGCCTCGGGACGCTTGGCGATCTCGAGCGCCGCCGCCAGCGCCGCGCCCGAGGTGATGCCGACGAGTAGCCCCTCTTTTTGTGCCAGACGACGACCTGCCGCATACGCAGCCTCGTCCGACACGGTGAGGATTTCATCGTAAATCTCGGTGTTCAGTACCTCAGGGATGAAGCCGCCGCCAATGCCCTGCAGATCGTGCGCCCCGGGCTTGCCGCCGGAGAGAACGGCGGAGTTTTCCGGCTCGACCGCCACCACGCGCACGGCGGGCTCCTGCTCCTTGAGGTATTCGCCCGTGCCCGTGATGGTGCCGCCGGTACCGACACCCGCCACAAAGTAGTCCACCGTGCCGTCCGTGTCCTGCCAGATCTCGGGACCGGTGCTGTTGTAGTGCGCGGCGGAGTTGGCGGGGTTTACGAACTGACCGGCGACAATGGAGCCCTCGATCTCCGCGTGGAGCTGCTCGGCTTTGGCGATCGCACCCGCCATGCCGTGCGCCCCGGGGGTGAGCACAAGCTCCGCGCCGTAGGCTTTCATAAGCTGCTGCCGCTCGACGGACATGGAGTCCGGCATCACGATGACCACGCGGTAGCCGCGTGCCGCGCCCACGCAGGCGAGGCCTATGCCCGTGTTGCCGCTGGTCGGCTCGATGACCGTGCCGCCCGGCGCGAGAAGTCCCCGTGCCTCCGCGTCGTCCAGCATGGAAAGCGCCACGCGATCCTTCGCCGAGCCGGCGGGGTTGAAGCGTTCGAGCTTGGCGAGAATGCGGGCGTGCAGCTTCTCACTCTGTTCGATTTTGCACAGCTCCAGCAGGGGTGTATGCCCGATGAGCTGCTCGACGGATGTGTAAATATGTGCCATAACTTGCTCCTTATTTGTTTTTCTTTACTATAGCACCTTTGTACGGCGGATTCAACTTGCGCACGGAGGATTCAGGCGTTATAATGAGAGTATGGATACTTTTCAGGAAAAATACATACAAGCGCGGCAGGCTGTCATTGCCCGCCGCTTTCCGCATCTGAACAGCCGCCAGCGTGAGGCGGTCATGGCGACGGAGGGGCCGCTGCTCATCCTGGCGGGGGCAGGCTCCGGCAAGACCACCGTGCTCATCAACCGCGTGGCGAATCTGATGAAATTCGGCAAAGCATCCGACACGGACGAGCTTCCGCCGGATGCGGACGAGAACAAGCTCGCCTGTATGCAGGCCTATCTCTCCGGGATGGAGGAGCTGCGTCCCGCGGCGGAGGCGTGTGCGGCTCTTGAGCCGGTCGAGCCGTGGCGCATCATCGCCATCACCTTTACAAATAAGGCGGCGGGAGAGCTGAAGGAGCGCCTGTCGCGGATGCTGGGCGATATGGCGGAGGAGATCTGGGCCAAAACCTTTCACTCCGCCTGCGTGCGCATTCTGCGGCGGGACGCGGATAAGCTCGGCTACCCCACGAGCTTTACCATCTACGACACCGCCGACCGCCTCGCCATCATGAAGCGCGTCATCAAGGAGCAGAACAAGGACGAGAAAATGTACCCCGCCAAGTGGGTGCTGGACGTGCTCGACCGCACGCGAAACCAGCTTCTTTCGCCCTCGGATTTTGCCGCGCAGGCGGAAAAGACCATGGACTTCCGCATGAAGGGCGTGGCGGAGCTGTATAAGGACTACGCCCATCGCCTGTTTGAAGCGGGGGCGATGGATTTTGACGACCTGCTCTATAACACCGTGCGGCTCCTGCGCGGCTTCCCCGAAGTGCGCGAGCGCTATCAGCGGCAGTTCCGCTATGTGCTCGTGGACGAGTATCAGGACACGAACAACCTCCAATACCTGCTGGCGACGCTGCTGGCGGGGGAGCGGAAAAACATCTGCGTTGTGGGCGACGATGACCAGAGCATCTACGCCTTCCGCGGCGCGACGATCGAAAATATCCTCTCGTTCGAGGACCAGTACAAAAACGCCCGCGTTATCCGTCTGGAGCAGAACTACCGCAGCACGGGACACATCCTCAATGCGGCGAACGCCGTCATTGCGCACAACACCGAGCGCAAGGGCAAAAAGCTCTGGACGGATCAGGGTGCAGGTGAGCTCATCACGCTCTACGTCGCCAAAAACGAGGACGATGAGGCGCAATACGTCGTGCGCGAGACCCTCGCCGCGACGGAGCAGGGCGCGAATCTCCGCGACCACGCCGTGCTCTACCGCACCAACGCCCAGTCCCGCGCCATTGAGCAGGCCTTCCTGCGCAACGGCATCCGTCCCCGTATCGTCAAGGGCAATGCCTTCTTCGAGCGCGCTGAGATCAAAGACCTTATGGCGTATTTCTTCGTTCTGCTGAATCCGGCGGACGATCTGCGCCTGACGCGCATCGTGAACGTACCGCCACGCGGCATCGGGCAGACCACTGTGGACAAGGCGGCGGCGATCGCCTCTGACCTCGGGCGGAGTCTGTATGAGGTCATGCGCGACGCGGCGGAGTACCCCGAGCTCAGCCGTGCACAGGAGAAGCTGCGCGGCTTTACCGCCATGATGGATGGCCTCATGGAGCAGGCGAAGCAGGGAGGACTCGAGGCGCTGTACGACGCGGTCATCGAAAAGACCGGCTACGCCGCCATGCTTGAACAGAAGCACACGGACGAGGATATGAACCGACTGGAAAACGTCCGCGAGCTCAAGAGCTTCATCATCACGCACGTCAAGCAGTCCGGCGACGATACGCTGGAGGGCTTTTTGGACGAGGTCTCGCTCTACACCGATCTGCAGGAGATCAACGAGGACGAGAACACCGTTACGCTCATGACCATCCACAGCGCCAAGGGTCTGGAATACCCGCGTGTGTTTCTCATCGGCGCGGAGGAGGGCTTGTTCCCGAGCCTCATGGCGATCGGAGAGCCCGGGCAGATGGAGGAGGAACGGCGGCTCGCCTACGTCGCCATTACCCGCGCCAAAGAACGTCTCGTCATCACCTGCGCCCGTCAGCGCATGATCTACGGCCAGACGGCCTCCCACCGCGTCAGCCGCTTCGTCGATGAGATACCGCCGGAGCATCTGGATAGGCCGTACACCGATTTCCGTGCGGACAACTATTTCGACTTCGCGGACATTGCACCGCAGGAGCGGAAAATGACCTTCTACGGCAAACCCGTCGGCGAGGAAAAACCCGCCATCCGCCCGCCGAAGAAAGCGGCGAGCCCCGTCAAGCTCACCTTCAAGCTCGGCGACCGCGTGCGGCATCAGGCGTTCAAGGAGGGCACGATCACGAAGATGACACCCATGGGCGGCGACTTCCTCGTGGAGATCGAATTTGACGGACAGGGGCTCAAGCGCCTCATGCTCAAGGCCGCGAGTCAGCACATGGAAAAGATATAAACCAAAATCCCTTGCCGCGTTTTTGCGGCAAGGGATTTTCCTTCACGCCGGAAAGAGGGCTTTTTTGATCTGCCCGACGGCACTTTTTTCAAGGCGCGAGACCTGCGCCTGCGAAATGCCGATCTCGCTTGCGACCTCCATCTGGGTCTTGCCGTTCATATAGCGCAGCTCCAGGATACGCCGCTCGCGCTCGGCGAGCTTGTCCACCGCCTCGGTGAACGCGATATGCTCGAGCCAGCTTGTGTCGGTGTTCTTGCTGTCGCGCACCTGATCCATGACGCGCACACTCTCGCCCGCGTCGGTGTAGACGGGGTCAAAGAGGCTGACCGGCGCGGTGATCGCGTCGAGGCTCATGGCGGTCTCCTCGGGGGAGATGCCGATGAGCTTGGAGATCTCCTCCACGGTCGGCTCACGCTGGTTCTCGTTCATGAGCTGCTCCCGCGCCTGCATCGCCTTATACGCCGTATCGCGCAGCGAGCGCGACACCCGCAGGGCGCTGTTATCCCGCAGATAACGCCGTATTTCCCCTGCGATCATCGGCACGCCGTAGGTGGAGAAGCGGACATCGTGATTCTTGTAGTCGAAGTTGTCGATGGCCTTGATAAGTCCGATGCAGCCGACCTGAAACAGATCGTCCACGTTCTCGCCGCGTCCGATGAATTTTTGGATGACGGACAGCACCAGCCGGAGATTGCCGCGGATCAGCTCGTCCCGCGCCGCTTTGTCACCGGCCTGAGCTTTTTCCAGAAGCGGGCGTATTTCATCGCTTTTTAATACCTTCAAAGTTGAGGTGTTTACCCCGCAAATCTCCACTTTTCCCTGCATGGACATGGCCTCCTTTATTTGATAATTGCTAGTTTTTCCAGACAAAGAGGCTTTCATTCAATGCGTAAAAAAGTTAGCGAAAGGAAATACTTTTCATTCGGGAATATTTGTGCTATAATTCCAAATTGGCTATCTGGGATATCATTTGAATATTACGATATAAGGAATCAAAAGAGTTATGCACAATCCTTACAAAACCCGAGAAGGCGGCGCGACCGTCACAATTTTCGTTCCCTACGACTGCGGCAACCATTGTCCCTTCTGCATCAACAAGCAGGAATACGCGGATATGTCCGGCTTCTCGCTGGAGAAGATCATCGAAAGCATCCGCACGATGGATGCCATCACGCCCCGCTGCGATTTCGTATTTACCGGCGGCGAGCCCATGGCGAATCTCGAAGCGCTTCAAAAAATGCTCGACGAGATCCCCACGACGCATCGCGTGTTCATCAACACGACCCTGCCGGTTTTTGCGCATCAGACGGCGGAGGATATCCTCGCTTTTGTGGAGAGAAACAAGGAGAAGATCACCTGCATCAATGTTTCCCGCCACATGCAGCACTACGTCGAGGAATCGCCGGACGAGATCTTCGATAAGCTCGCCACGCCCAAGCGCGTCAACTGCGTGCTGTGGAAGCACTACCCCAAAGACCAGATACCCGATTTTATCCGTCGCTGGAAGGGTCACGACCTGACCATCCAGTTCCGCTACGACTATACCGACACCACGCCCGAAAATCTCTACGAGAAAGAGCACGACACCATTCTGCATGACCTGCTGGAGTTCTGCGAGTACAAGGGTCTGGACGGTTGCCGTATGCGCTGCGGCTACCACTTCGAGTTCGAGGGTCTGGAGATCACCTACCACCGCACTCTGCCTTACAGCACCATTGTCGAGCAGGGCGAGGACGGCGTGACCTACGACATTCTCTACGACATCCTCATTAAGCAAAACGGCGACATCCATTCCGACTGGACGGGCGTGCTGCTGGATGTGGACGCTTATCGGAATGTGGTGTTTGAACCGAACGATCAGGTGTGGCTTGAGACATGCTGACGATTGAGAATCTGCGCTTTGCGCCGAAAACCGAGGACGGGGAGAAGCTTATCATCGATGATCTCTCGCTGTCCGTGGAGGATAAAAAATTCATTGTCGTCACCGGGCCGAACGGCGGCGGCAAGACCACGCTTGCCAAGCTCATCATGGGCATCGAGCAGCCCAACAGCGGCCGCATCCTCTGGAACGGCGAGGATATTTCCGTGCTGTCCGTCACGGAGCGCGCGCGCCGCGGCATCAGCTACGGCTTTCAGCAGCCGCCGCGCTTCAAGGGCATGACGGTCTATGACCTGCTCAAGGTCTCGGCGGGGCGTGAAATGAGCCGCGTGGAGTGCTGCGAATACCTCACGCAGGTGGGGCTGTGCGCCCGCGACTATGTGGACAGAGATATGGACGAATCCCTCTCCGGCGGCGAGGCCAAGCGCATCGAGATTGCGACGATCCTCGCCCGCAAAAGCGAGCTGATGATCTTTGACGAGCCGGAGGCGGGCATTGACCTCTGGAGCTTCTCCAAGCTCACGGAGACCTTCGGTGCCATCAGCCGCAAAAAGGAATCCACGCTCATTGTCATCAGCCATCAGGAGCGCCTGATCTCTCTGGCGGATGAGATCGTGGTGCTGTCCGCCGGCAAGCTCACCGCCAAGGGACCCACGGCGGAGATCTTCCCGCAGATCATGGGGCAGACCGTGTCCGGCTGCTCGGTCATGGAGGGAAAAGCATGATGGATAAGACAGTATCTCAGGTGCTTGACCAGATCGCCGATGCCCATGAATTTCCGTCCAATGCCGCGGTGAACATCCGCGTGGACGGCGAAAAGCTCGAACGCCGCAACACCAAAGAGGTCGAGATCATCACCAAGACCGACAGGGACGGCATCGACGTGCATATCGCGCCGAACAGCAAACACGCGAGCGTGCACATCCCCGTGGTGCTGACGAAATCCGGCTTCAAGGACACGGTGTATAACGACTTCTTCATCGGCGAGGGCGCCGAGGCGGAGATCGTGGCGGGCTGCGGCATCAACAACTGCGGCTGCGATGACTCCCAGCATGACGGCGTGCATACCTTCCATGTCGGCAAAAACGCCCGCGTTGTCTACCGTGAAAAGCATTACGGCGAGGGCGGCGGCACGGGCAAGCGTATCTTGAATCCGCAGACCATTATTTATCTCGACGAGGGCGCGGAGCTTACGCTCGATACCAGCCAGATCCGCGGCGTGGATAACACCAAGCGCTTCACGGAAGCGCATGTCGGCGCGGGCGCAGAGCTCATCGTGCAGGAAAAGCTGCTGACGCATGAGAGCCAGCGGGCGGAGTCCGAGATGGAGGTCTACCTCGAGGGCATCGGGGCGCGCACCCGCGTCATCAGCCGCTCCGTGGCGAAGGACGAATCCGAGCAGATCTTCTATCCCCGCGTGACGGGGCAGTGCGAGTGCTTCGGTCATGTGTCCTGCGATGCCATCATCATGGGCAAGGCGAAGGTCTCGTCCATCCCCGCCATCGCCTGCAACGATGTGGACGCGGCGCTCATCCACGAGGCCGCCATCGGCAAGATCGCCGGCGAGCAGATTTTGAAGCTCATGACCCTCGGTCTCTCTGCCGAGGAAGCCGAGGAGAAGATATTAGAGGGCTTTTTGCGATAATTCCATACAATAAAAAGAATCCGGAGCTCAGACCGAGCTCCGGATTCTTGCTGCATAAGGGAATTTACTTCTCGACGGGATGGGTGATCTCGTCGCGGAGGCAGTGGCGGGTGATGCCGAGGATCTCGCGGGCCTCGTCGGCGGTAGCGATCTCGCGTCCGGCGATCTTCGCAAGCTGCACGGCGCGCTCCACGAGGCGGACGTTCGTGGCGATGTCCTTGGAGCCGTCGGGGTTCTTGCCGAACATGACGTTGTCCTCCAGACCGACACGCAGACCGTCGCAGCCGAGCGCCAGACCGGCGAGCATCATGGGCATATGCGCTTTGCCGATGCCGGAGACAGACCAGGTCGCGCCCTCGGGCAGATGATCGACCATCCACGCGAGACCCTGCGCGGTGCCGGGCATAGAGCCGCCGACACCCATGATGAACTGGATGTGGGGCGGCATGGGGATGCCGTGCTTGTTGACGTAGTACATGACGGAGTCGATGTGGCCGGTGTCGAAGACCTCGAACTCGGGCTTCACGTCGTACTTGACGACCTCGTCCGCCAGCGCGTTCAGAAAGCGGGGGTGGTTTTCGAAGATGTAGGAGTTCGACCAGTTGATGGTATTGGGGTCGAAGGAGCACATCTCGGGACGCAGTGCGCCAAGGTGCTGGAGGCGCTTGTAGTCCTCGTATTCGCCGCCGGAGGTGGTGAGGTTGATGATGATGTCAACGCCTGCCTCGGCGCAGTATTTGCGGGAGAGCTCCACAGCCTCGGTGAACTTCTGCAGGCTCATGGACTTGTAGCCGATCTGCATGACACCGTCGACTTCCTTGTCCTCGCGGACGTGGATGTGGGCGACGGAAGCGCCGGCCTTGGCAACGGCGACGACCTCGCGGGCGATCTCCTCAGGGGTGTAGGGCACGGTGGGGGCCTGCGCCTTTTTGGTGCCTGCGCCGCAGATGCAGCACTGAATGATGATCTTGTTGGATTTAGACATTTTCGTATCCTCTTAAAAAAGTTTAGATATGGAAGTGCTTTGCCTATCGGGCACAGAGCTTCGACAAGCAAAGGCTTCGTGCGTGTTAAAGTTCTTTTTGGTCACTTTATCTTTTAAGAAAAAGTGACTTAGTCGCACATTTCGATAACGGTGGCCTGACCCATGCCGCCCGCGATGCAGAGCGTGGCAAGACCGTATTTGAGGCCGCGCTTTTTCATCTCGTGCAGCAGAGTCACGATGATGCGGCAGCCGGAGGAGCCGACGGGGTGGCCGAGGGCGATCGCGCCGCCGTTGACGTTGATAATGTCCATCTTGTCCTCCCAGCCGAGCAGCTTGATGCAGCCGAGGCTCTGGGCGGCAAAGGCTTCGTTCAGCTCGATGAGCTGGATGTCGTCGATGGTGAGACCCGCGTGCTTGAGCGCCTTGGGCACGGCGTACACGGGACCGAGACCCATCTGCTGAGGATCGGCACCGGAAGCGCCCATGCCGATGATGCGGGCGAGGGGCTTCATGCCGAGCTCTTTTGCCTTCTCCTCGCTCATAAGGAGCATGGAGGAAGCACCGTCGTTGCGTCCGGAGGACGAGCCGGCGGTGACCGTGCCGGTCAGCTCCTTGGTGTTGAACATCTTGCCGTCCTCGTGGACTTCGATGTTGAACACGGGCTTGAGCTTCGCCATTTTTTCCTCGTTGGTCGTGCGGTTGGGGAACTCGTCGGTATCAAAGACGATGGGGTCTTTCTTCTTGCCCTGGGGGATGACCATGGGGATGATCTCGTCCTTGAAGCGGCCGGAGTCGATGGCGGCGATGGCGCGGCGCTGGCTCTCGAGCGAGAAGGCATCCTGCTCCTCGCGGGTGATGCCGAGCTCCATGGCGACACGCTCGGCGGTGGCACCCATGTTGTAGCGTCCGTAGGTCTCCTCGGGCTGGCTCTTGAACTGACCCTCGGTCAGCGCATCCACGAACTCGGTCGTGCCGGTGCCGACACCCCAGCGGGCGTTGCGGACATAGAATACGGCGTTCGACATACTCTCGGTGCCGCCGGCGATGACGACATCGTTCACGCCGGTCATGATGCTCATAACGGCGTTCTGCACGGCGGTCATGCCGCTGGCGCACTGGCGCATGACGGTGTAGGCGGCGCACTTTTCGGGGATGCCGACCTTGAGCGCGGCGACGCGGGCGATGTTGGGCTCGTCGGAGGTCTGACGGCACTGGCCGAGAATGACCTCGTCGATTTCTTCGGGGTCGATGCCGGAACGGTCGAGATTGCCCTTGATGGTGGCGACCGCCATATCCAGCGCGGAAAGCGGCTTGCACGCGCCGCCCATTTTGCCTACCGCGGTGCGGCAGGCATCAACAATGACAACATTTCTGGTTTCCATGATGTTAAATGCTACTCCTTCGTGGCTAGCGGGTCGGCTTGCGCCGACCCGCGTTGCTTGTTTACGCTTTTTCGAGATAGATCTCGCCGAGGTTGACGCTGCCGGCGGTCTTGCATTCCAGAGTCTTGGTAACAAAACCTTCGGCTGCAACCGTCACCTCAAAGGGCTTGTTGGTGGGCAGACCCTGCACCTCGAAGTCACCGAGGAAGTCGGTCTCGGTCTCGTACACGGTGCCGCAGTCGAGGCACTTGACGAAGACCTTCGCGCCCTTGACATCTTCGCCGCACTTGGCGCAGATGACTTCGCCGCAGATGAAGGGCTTCGGCAGATACATATACTTCACGCCCGGCTGGGACTTGAACGCGGGGTGGAAGTCCTCGAGCTCGTCCTTGTGCTCGGCGGCAAACTTGGAGATCTCGCTGTTGGGGTCGTCGAGATCGCCGAAGATAAGCGCCTGGTTGGGGCAGCACTCGGAGCAGCGGGTCTGTTTTTCACCGGCATCCAGCATATGGGCGCAGCCGTTGCACTTCTGGGCGATACCGGCGGCCTCGTTCCACTGCACGCAGCCGTAGGGGCAGGCGGCGACCAGAGCCTTGTCCGCGCTCTTGGCGGGATCGAGAATGACCAGTCCGTCGGGACGGGTATAGAAAGCGTCGGGACGCTTCGCCACGCAGGGGGCGTTCTGGCAGTGCTGGCAGGGGATGGGGATATAGTCCACCTTGACCTTGTTCTCGGTGCCGTATTCGATCTCCTTGACGCGCATCAGACTCATGCCCTCGGCGGTCGCCTTGCCGTATTCACCGTGGTCGTTGCCGATCCACTCGTCCTTGCAGGCGAGGAAGCAGCTGTAGCAGCCGTTGCAGCGATCGACATCAATAATAAATCCGTATTTTGCCATGGCGTTAACCCTCCCACTTTCTGCACTCGATCAGGACGCTGTTGGGCGCCATGCCGGGCACGTTCTTGGACAGCCAGCGCTTGCTGGACAGAATGTTCACGCAGCCGCCGCGATCGGTCGCGCCGGTCTCGGTGGTGATGGGGTCATATTTGGCGGAGCAGCCGTAGGAGTGCATCACGCCCACGGGAACACGCCAGGTGACATCGGCGGCGCAGAGCACGCTGCCGCGGGCGTTGTAAAGCTCGATGATGTCGCCGGTCTTGATGCCGCGGTCCTGTGCGTCCTTGGGGTTGATGCGGGCGACCCAGTAGGCATAGCCGTCGATGATCATGCGGTGGCAGGGGATCTCGTCCATCCAGCTCGCATGGGTGTCGTAGTGGGTGTGGAACGAGAAGCGGGGGTGCGGGGAGATGATCTGCAGGGGATAGGTCTTGTAGAGCTCGGTCTCGTGACCCTCCCAGGAGGGGATGTAATGCGGGACGGGAGGACGCTCCTCATCGTCGGGGGAGAGCTTTTTGAGGCTCTCGGAAGCGAACTCCAGCTTGCCGGAGTAGGTGCCGAGCTCCTTGGAGTTCTCGGTGGGCTCCAGGGTGTTCATGTTGTTCTCGGTCTTGATCTTCTTGTTGAGGTAGTCCTGCGTGTCGCAGTCGCGGCCTTCGTAGTACCAGCGGAAGGCGGGATGCGGCTCGTAGTCCTCGGGGACGGGGACGATGTAGTAGCCCTTCTTGCAGAACTCCTCCCAGCTCATGCGCTTGGACAGCTCGGAGATGTTCCAGAAAGCTTCCGCCCAGTCGTCCTCCTGCTTGCCGCCGTCGGTGTACTGTTCCCAGACACCGAGCTTCTTGGCGATCTCCTGGAAGATCTCGTAGTCGCTCTTGGACTCGCCGAGAGGCTCCACGCACTTCATCTCGCGCACGATAACGCGCCAGTTGTTGCCGATCTCGGCGTGGGTGGTGTAGCCGCCGCCGACGGACCATTCACCGAGGTCGTTACGTTCGAGGTTGGTGCAGGCGGGCAGGATGATGTCCGCATACTTGGCCTCGCCGCCGAACCAGCAGTCCTGGTTGATGACGGTGTCGAGCTGATTCTCGCCGACGTGACGGTAAAGCTTGACGTAGCGGTTGGTCTCGGTCATGGTGCCCATGAAGGAGCCGCCGTAGCGCCACAGCATCTTGACCTTGCCCTCAATGGGATATTCATGGTGATTGAACTGCTGCGCGATGGACTGACCGCAGAAGCCGTCGCCTATGAACTCGCCCTTGCCGTTCATGATGTGCTCGGGGTAGTCGAGGCGGTACAGACGCTGCTTGACGTTGGAGGCGGCGTACTTGGTGTTCGCGGCGCGGGACTTGCCCATCTGGGAATCGGGCTCGGCGTAGCCGGGGAACCAGGTGTAATCGGCGGGCGCGCCCATCGTGGTGCCCCAAATGGACACACCGGGCTTGCCGAAGCCCTGCATGGCTGCAAGAGCTATCAGGAAGCGGGCTTCCTCTGTGCCGTAGGCGGTACGGCAGGCAGAGCCTTCACCGCCGCGGACGCCGCCGGCGAGGGCGACGCGCTTCGATGCCCA
>JAZUEL010000010.1:0-10971 GCA_045640125.1 Oscillospiraceae bacterium | reverse complement strand
GCGGGCAACGAGCGTGGCCTTGACGGTGATGGTGACGGCGTCTTCATCGAATCCCGCGTAGGTGCCGGCGGGGATGGTCAGCGCAGCGTACCAGGGGCAGGATTCGAGCAGCTTCGCCATGTGTTCATCGTCGATGGAGATGAGGTAGACCTGCTGGCTGGTGGACAGATCGGTGACGGCGGTGGTGGGAGCGCCGGCGCAGATGAAGGCGGCGTCGATCTTGCCGTCCTTGATGGACTCGGTGGAGTCGCCGAAGGACTGGTACACGGGGGTGATGTCGTCGATGGTCATGTCGTAGGCAGCGAGGACATCGATGGTGTTGAAGTAGGTGCCGGAGCCCACGTCACCGACGCAGACGCTCTTACCGGCGAGGTCGGCGACGGACTTGATGCTCTCGTCGCAGGTCACGATCTGGACGGTCTCGGCATACAGAGCGCCGAGGATGCTGAAGCTGGTGATGGCGCCGGACTCCTCAAAGGAGTTGGTGCCCTGGAAGGCGTAGGTGGAAACGTCGGACTGGACGGTGGCGAGGTCGTAGGTACCGTCGTCGAGGCCGGCGATGTTCGCCTTGGTGCCGCCGGTGGACACGACGTTGATCTTGATATCGCTGTTGTCGCCGATGTAGGTGGCGAGCACGCCGCCGAAGGCGTAGTAGGTGCCGGACTCATTGCCGGTGCCCATCGTCAGGTTGGCGGAGACGGCAGCGGCTTCGTCCGCAGGAGCTTCGTCCGCGGGGGCGGCATCTTCCGCAGGGGCGGCATCGTCCGCAGCGGGAGCCTCAGCAGGGGCTTCGTCCGCGGGAGCGGCAGTCTGCGCGCCGCAGGCGCACAGCGCGAACACCATGGCAAGAGCCATCAGCAAAGCGAGAAACTTTTTCATATTGTCTTTCCTCCTTGGGTTTGATTTTGAAAAATTGCATTGCTCAACTTTCAGGATGATCGCATTATAAACCACTATTTTTCAAATTGCAAGCCCTAAAATGAAATTTTTTTCTTGTTAAATTTCAAATAATTCATTTCGCTAAATCATTTGACAAAACATCCCCTATTTTGAGGCATTTTGCCGACCCGCATACTATATATAATTACGCGCGCGGGTGCGGCATCACGCATTTTTCTTCACCCACTGCACGGCGTATTCCGCGAAGCGTCCGGCGGCAGGACCCATCTGCTCCGGTGTCGCCAGCGCGATGGTGCGCCGCGCCGAGGGCGAAAGCTCCATCACGCGCACGTTGTCGCTGCGCCCGCGGAGCAGCAGCTCCGGCATGATGGAGATGCCGAGTCCGTTCGCCACCATGGCGATGATGGCGTAGTCGTCCTTGGTCTGCATGGTGACGTTCGGCGTTACGCCCACCGCGTCCAGCGCCCGCCGCAGGTCCTGATCGGAGGCCTCCAGCAGGCTGATGAAGGGCTCGTCTGCCGCGAGCGACAGCGGGAAGCGCGGCAGCGCCGCGAAACGGTGATCCGGCGGCACGACGGCGAGGATGCGATCCTCCGCCAGCGGCACATAGCGGAAGTCCCCCTCGCAGGGCAGCGCGACGAAGCCCATGTCCACGCTCCCCTCCGTCAGCCACTGGGACACGTCGTGGTAGTCGCCGGACATGATGCGGAAGTCCACGCCCGGAAAATCCCGCCGGAAATCCTTGATCATCCCGGGCAGCCAGTGTACCGCCACGGAGGTGAAGGTGCCGACACGCACCGTGCCGGTCTCCAGACCCTTCAGCGCCGCCGCCGCCTGCTCCAGATGCTCCGCCGCATTCAGCACCGTCCGCACCGCAGGCAGAAGCCGCTCGCCCTCCTCCGTCAGCTTCACGCCGCCGCGGCTGCGCCGCATGAGCGAAAAACCCAGCTCCTCCTCGAGCGCACCGAGCGCATGGCTCACCGCCGATTGCGTGCAGCCGAGGCTCTCCGCCGCCCGCGTCAGACTCCCGCTCTCCACCACGCGGAGGAATATTTCATAGCGTTTAACATCCATATATGAATTTCCTTCATGTTTTTATTTGCAAGATTTATGCTATTTATACTATACCGCCCTTTTCGGCAAAATCAAGCTTTTTTTCGCTAAAGTGTCTTGCGTTTTCTCCGACGGGGCTTTTACAATGAACACATCCCAAGAAGCAGAGGTAATCGCTATGTTCAATGCAGAATTTGTTGTTTTCATCATCTATCTGGTGTTCATGCTCGGCATCGGCGTCTGGTTCTTCCTCAAGAGCAAGTCCGGCGGCGAGAAGGACTACTTCCTCGGCGGCCGTCAGATGGGCCCCTGGGTCTCGGCTCTGTCCGCGGGTGCGTCGGATATGTCGGCGTGGGTCCTCATGGGACTTCCCGCGAGCATCTATGCCGCCGGCATCGGGCAGGCGTGGATCGCCATCGGTCTCGCCATCGGCTACATCCTGAGCTGGCTCGTGGAAGCGCCCCGTCTGCGTAAGTTCACCATCGCGGCCAACGACTCCATCACCGTTCCCCAGTACCTCACCAACCGTTTCCTGAGCAAGTCCAAGGCTCTGCAGGTCATCTGCGCGGTCATTTTCCTCGTGGCGTACACCATCTACGCCGCCTCGAGCATGAAGGCCTGCGGCACCCTGTTCAACACCGTCCTCGGCATCGACGCGGACGTCGCCATGTATGTGGCGGCCGCGATCATCATCGCCTACACCTTCCTCGGCGGCTTCAACGCCGTCTGCTGGACGGACTTCTTCCAGGGTCTTCTGATGCTCGCTGCGCTGCTGATCGCCCCGATCTTCGCCCTTGCCGTCATCACGGGCGGCGGCGGTGCTGCCGCCGGCTCCTACGAGCTTGCGGACGGCTACTGGAAGCTCTTCACCAACTGGAAGGATGTCGTCTCCGGTCTCGGCTGGGGCATCGGCTACTTCGGTATGCCCCACATCATCATCCGCTTCATGTCCCTCGAATCCCAGAAGTCGCTGAAAAAGTCCGCCAAGATCGGCATTACCTGGAATGTTCTCATCGTCATCTTCTCCGTGGCGGCGGGCTGCATCGGCCACCTGCTCCTCGGCGACATCGACGACAACTCCACCGTCTTCATCCAGATGGTGCGTATGCTCTTCCCGGGTGTCATCTCCGGCATCCTGCTGAGTGCCATCCTCGCGGCCTCCATGTCCACGGCGGACAGCCAGCTGCTCGCCTCCGCGTCCGCCTTTGCGAGCGACGTGTATAAGCCCATCCTCCGCAAGAACAAGGCCTCCGACAAGGAGATGCTCTGGGCGGGACGCATCGTGGTGCTTGCGATCTCCGTCGTGGCGCTGCTGATCGCCGCCAACCCCAATGCCGGCTCCATCATGGATCTGGTCTCGAACGCCTGGGGTCTGTTCGGTGCGGCCTTCGGCCCCGCGATCATGCTGAGCCTGTTCTGGAAGCGCTTCACCTTCTCCGGCGCGGTGGCGGGCATCGTCGTCGGCGCGGCGGTGGATGCGCTGTGGCTGGCCTTCCTCTCCGGCACGGGCATCTACGAGATCATCCCCGGCGCGATCGCCAGTCTGATCGTCGCGGTCATCGTCTCCAAATGCTCCGCCGCCCCCTCCGCCGAGGTCGAGGAGCTTTTCGACAAGGCCTGCGCTCTGGAGGACTGAGCCTCCCCGAAAACAGAAAGGGCAGCGACAAAACCGTCGCTGCCTTTGCTGTTGCTGTTGAGATTGAGTTGTAGTTGTGGTTGTAGTTGTAGTTGTAGTTGACGTTGTAGTTGTAGTTGGCATCAAATGCACCCATTTGTATGCAAATGTATGCAAATGCAGACTTATATAAAAGTATAAAAACAGCCCCGTCCGGCATGGACGGGGTTTGTTTTATGGTTTGGTTCAGCCCAGATTGTACTTCTTGTTGAACTTATCGACGCGGCCGCTGGTATCGACGAGCTTCTGCTTGCCGGTGTAGAACGGGTGGCACTTGGAGCAGATTTCCACGGAGATGTTCTCGCGGGTGGAGCCGGTGGCAATGACGTTGCCGCAGGCGCAGCGGATCTCGGTCTGATAGTACTTGGGATGGATGCCTTCCTTCATAACAATTCACCTCATAAATTACTGCCTTGAGTGCGGACAAGCCGCCGTTACAAGACGCAAAGTGCAGTGTATCACATCTTTTCCCGCAATGCAAGGCTTTTTCTGACTTTTTTCCGTAAATACCAGAGCTCCGCCGTCCGCACGGGCTTTCCCGTGATGCGCTGCATGGCGAGGGCGTAGGCGCGGAGCTGTCCGGCGTAGAGCTCGGGATTGACCTCGGAATCGGTCTTAAAGTCGATGACGGTGAGCGCGCCGCGCTCCTCGATGCAGAGGTCGATCACGCCCTGCAGGAGGATCTCCTCCCCCTCCGGCGCGTCGGAAAACCACGTTCCGGCGGGACACAGCAGCGAGAAACGGAACTCCCGCCAGCGCTTATCCGCCGCCTTGACCCGCTGCCCCAGCTCCGACGAGAAGAACGCCAGAATGTCCTGCGGCGCAACGGCTTCCGCCTGCCGCGCATCCAGAAATCCGAGCTTTTGCAGCCGCGCGATCTCCGCCGCGATCTGCGCCTCGGTCTCCGTATAGGCAAGGTCGATGTGCTGCATGACGAGATGCGCCGCGATGCCGCGCTCCGTGCCCGTCAGCGGGCGCTTTATTTTGGTGAAATCAGGCTTTCTGAATTCGCGTTTTCGGGCTGTCATCGTCACCGCTTCGGGGTCGTCCGACGCGGATTCCAGGCGTTTCGCCTCCGTCGCCGTGAGCTTCGAGGGCAGTTCCACCGCCTCCGCAAAGGGATATTTCCACCGGATATTTTCCAGAATTTTGTCACAAAATGGCTCAAAAACGGCACTTTTCGGCTCGGAAACGGCTGTTTCGGCTCGGTTTTCGGCTGCTTCCGGTGTGACAAGCCTGGTTTCGATGTGCCGCCCGCCGTCCGCCGCCGCCGCGAGCATCAGCCACGCCGCCGGATGCCCCGCCGTTTGCAGCACCCGCGGACTGACAGGGCTGACCGTGCCCGCGCACGCCGCGAGCTGCGCCTCCGCTTTTTTCATCGCGCAGGTGATGATGAGGCGTTCCTTCGCCCGCGTCATCGCCACATAGAGCACACGGAGCTGCTCCGAAAGCTCCTCCCGCTTCTCCCGCGCCTTGATCGCGCGGTGCGCCAGTGTCGGCCACTGCAAGCCCCGCTCGGGGTCGGTGCGCTTCATGCCGAAGCCCAGCTCCTCATGGCACAGCACCGCCGATGCGGTATCGTTCCGCCAGCCGTGCGCCGTGTCCGCCAGAAAGACCACGGGGAATTCGAGCCCCTTGGATTTGTGGATGCTCATGATCTGCACCGCGCCCGATGCCGCCGGTGCCGGAGGCTCCTCGCCCCGCTCGGACAGCGCACGCAGCCACGAAACGAAGCGGAACAGACCGCGGTAGCCGTCCTGCTCGAAGCGGCGGGCGTACTCATACAGCGCCATCAGACACGCGACGTGCGAACGGCTGTCCGGCATGGCGCAGCAGATTGCCATCAGTCCCGTGCGGTCGTACAGCCAACGCAGCAGCGCGTCCGTGGAGAGCTCGCGGGCTCTGTCCCGCAGCTCCCGCACCGTGTCCGCAAAGGCGCGGCAGCGCTCGTCCGTTTCGGCGCGGACATTCAGCGCCGTCCACAAATCGCCCTTGTCCGCGGCGCGGATATGCGCGAGCTCATCCGCCGTGAAGCCGAAAGGCAGCCCCCGCAGTGCCGCGATCAGCGGCACATCCTGCCTCGGATTGTCCGCCACCGCCAGCATCGACAGCGCGAAGCGGATCTCCGGCTGCTCGAAAAAGCCCGTGCCCTGACGGGCGTTCACGGGGATGCCCGCCTCGGTCAGCGCCCGCCGGTACGCCGCGCCCGTGCTCGCGGGCGTACGCAGCAAGATGGCGATATCCCCGTAGCCGACGGGTCTGTGCTCGCCGTGATCGAGGATCGTCTCGCGGCTCTCGACGAGCTCGCGGATGCGCTTCGCCACATAGCGCGCCTCCGCCATCGTCTTATCGGGCATATCCTCGTCCCCGACGTAGTCGAGCACGCAGAGCTCGGGCAGGGGGCGATCCTCGGGGTAGTCCTTCGAGCCGACGATCAGCCGCGCCTCGTCGTTGTACTCGATCTCGCCGAGCTTTTCGGACATCACCGCGCCGAACACCGCGTTCGTCGCGCCCAAGACCTCCTTGCAGGAGCGGAAATTCTCCCGCAGCAACACCCTTTCGGCGTGGCTGTCGTGCGCGAAGGCCTCATATTTTCGCTGAAAAATGGAGGGGTCGGCGAGGCGGAAGCGGTAGACGGACTGCTTCACGTCGCCCACGACGAACAGGCGCTCGCCCCCGCCCGACAGGCAGCGGAAGATCAACTCCTGCACGGCGTTGACATCCTGATACTCGTCCACCATGACCTCGTCGAAGCGCTGCGCGACCTGCGCGGCGAGCTCCGTGGGGCTGCCGTCGGGATTCGCCAGCAGCTTTACGCAAAAATGCTCCGCGTCGGAAAAGTCCAGCGCCTCCGCCCGCCGCTTCCGCGCGGCATATTCCGCGTCGAGCGCAAACACCAGCTCCATCAGCTTTTGCAGGGGCGCGCGGCTCTCGGAAAGCTCCGCGAGCAGGGTATCGCTCGTGCCGGTCAGCGACTTGGCGAGCTTCTGCCACGCCTTTTTGCTCTCCTCCCAGACCGCCTTGATGCGGGTCCTTTTCGCCTCGTCCTCATATTTGGCGAGCGTTCCCAGGCGGGGCGGCCACACGCCCTGCGCCGCCCGCACGGTCTCATCCCAGTGTCCGGTTGACGCGGCGCGGCCCAGGTCGCGGAACAGCAGCCCCACGTCCTCGAAGCACGCGCCGTAGGCCTTCTCCATCTTCGCATCGCCGACCATCGCCGCCCGCGCTTTTTCGAGCTGCGCGGCACGGTAGTCCGCCTCCTCCGAAGCGTCCGTCAGCAGCCACTGCCCCCACGGCGTTTCGCCCGCGTCGGCATACTGCCCGCCGTCCAGCCGCGCGAGCATCTGCTCCGCCCACTGCTCCGGAAAGGCGCGGCTCTGCATGGTCGTGTGCAGCGACAAAACCAGCTCCGCGAGCTTTGCATCGTCCCGCCCGCAGCCGACCTGCTCGATGAGCGTTTGCAGCGGCGCGTCGCGGTCTATGTTCTCATAGGCTTTATCCAGTACATCATCCAGTGCCCGACGGCGCAGCGTTTCCCCGCGCTCCTGTTCGAGCACGGTGAACGAGGGGCTGATGCCGAGGCGGCTCGCCTGCTCGCGCACGAGCGTCGTGCAGAAGCTGTCGATCGTGCCGATCTGTGCCCTGTACAGCAGCGTGCTCTGGCGGCGCAGACGCTTGTTCTGCGGCTCGTCCGCGATGCGCTGCTCCAAAGCCTCCATAATGCGGCTGCGCAGCTCCGCCGCCGCTGCGCGGGTGAAGGTGATGACGAGGAAGCGGTCGATATCCGCCCCCTCCTCCACACGCGCGAGCAGCCGCTCCGTGAGCACGCGGGTCTTGCCGCTGCCCGCCGCGGCGGACACCAGCATGGGGCAGCCGCGTGAATGAACGGCTCTATCCTGTTCGGGTGTCAGTTCAAACTTCGCCATGCTCGATCTTCTCCCACGCCTCCGCCGTTCTGAGATTCGTCACGGGGCGGCGGCAGTCCTTTTCCTCGTCAAACAGACAGGCATCGCGGTAATCGCAGAGCACGCAGGCGTTGTCCCGCGCGTTTTTGAACCACGGGTCCGCCTCCACCGAGCCCGCCCGCAGGCTCTCCGCAAGGCTTTTGAGTGTCTTTTCAATGTAGCGTTCGAGCGCCCCGAAGCGCTCGGCGGACGCGATATTCTCCTCGGAAAGGCTTCCGTTTTTGTTGAATTTCACGGGGATGAAGCGTTTGACCGCGCCGTGTTCCATCGCCTCGATGACGGCGGGGTCGTCCAGCACCAGACCGCTGCGTTTGCGGCTTCCGGCGCTCCTGTCCGCGAGCTCGGCGTCGTCCACATCCCCCTCCGCGCTCACAAGCTCCGTCCGCGCGGGGGAATACAAAATTCCCGCCGGACGCAGCTCCGCGCCGCCGAAATACTCCCCGCCGTTTTTCGTCAGCGTGAACAGATACAGGAGCATTTGCATATCCATGCCGCGACAGAGGTCGGAGAGCGAAAAGCGCTTTTTGCCGGTCTTGTAGTCCGTGATCCGCAGGTACAGCGCGCCGTCGTGCGCCCAGCCGTCCACGCGGTCGATCTGCCCCGAGAGGCGCAGCTCCCCGTCGTCCGTCACGATGCCCTCGCCGCGCAGGTCGAGCTCCATGGCGAGCGGCTCGAAATCGGAGACCGACAGCTCCTCCCACAGCTCCGCGCAGACCTTGCGCACCGTGCGCCGCAGACGCGAAAACAGATAGACGAAGCGCGGCGTTTTCTCCGCGAAATCGTTCAGCTCCTCCGACACATAGCGCGCGACGTATCGCTCCGCCATATCCTCGACCTCGGCGCGCGTCACCTTGCCGAAGCCGCCGCGCCCGCGCACCTCCGCCGCGACGTTTTTCAAAATCCCGTGCATGAAGGTACCGTAGTCGCGCGGGTCAAAGACCGCCTGCTGGCGGGGTTTGGCCTTGAGTCCGTATTGCAGGAAATAGCCGAAGCGGCAGGCGTTGAACTTCTCGGCGCGGCTCGCAGACAGCGCGGGCTTTTTCCCGTAGATCGCCCGCACCGCCTCCGGCGAGAGGCTGCCGCGGCTGCGGCTCGCCGCCGCACCCAGACGCTCGATCTCCCCGGCTTTTCCGTCTTTCTCAAACACCGCCCGCGCCGCTATGGCCTCGGGCGAATTGTCGCCCGCCGCCGCCATGACCGCGAGCATCCGCGCACTCGACGGCGCGCTCATACGGGCTCGGGCGATGTCGCCCCGCTCCTCCTCCATGCCGAACAGAGCTTTCGCCCGCTGCACGACGACGGAAGGGCGCGCCTCGCCGCCCTCGGCATCCGTCCGCGCCCACGAGAGGGTCAGGCTGTCCGAGGGCAGGGTCAGGCAGTTGTAGATACAGCCGAACTCGCGGCACAGATCCTCCTCCGCGTCGGACAGCGCCACGTCCATTTCCTTGAGCGCCGCCCGCTCCTCCGGCGAGAACAAGCCTGCGCCCTCGTCCGGCGCGGGCAGCCGTCCCTCCGCCGCTCCCAGCACAAAGAGGTGCCGGATATGACGGCGGCGCATTTTGTCCATCTCCCCCGCCTGCACGCGGTCGAGCGACACGGGGATCACGCCCACGTCGTACTGCCCCAGCATAAGGCTCCACAGCGCCGCGAAGCTCTCCGCATCGAGCTCCGCGTCCCCGAGCACGGCGGCGAACTGCTCCAGCGCGGAGCAGGTAAGCTCCCAGAGCTGGCTGTACTCCATGGCGAGCGCATCCTCGCCCGCCGCCGCGAGGGCTTCGGCACGCTGTTCCAGCGTCTGCGCCAGCGAGATATTTTCCAGAAACTGCGCCAGCGCCGCCGCCTGCCGCTCCGCCGTTCCCGCCGTGCGCCCCGCCTGTTCCAGCGAGCGCAGCGGCTCGATGATCCGCACGCGCAGAGCGTTGAGCGCCGCGAGCCGTGCCGCCGAATCCCCGTCCGAGGGGTGGTTGTAGCCCTCGGGGTGCATGGTGAACTCCCGCTGCCACATAGCGCCGCGGATGTTCCACAAAATTACATAGTTTTCCAGCTCGTCCAGCTCCGCGGGCTCTATACCTGCGAGCCCCGTTTTCAGGTAGCTGAACATCGCCTCGTATTCATAGCCGTGCGTGACCGCCTCGAGCGCGGACGAGATCGCCAGCGGGAGGCTTTTACGCAAAATGTCGCCCCGACCGGAGAGGAACACCGGCACGCCGTACATCGCGCACGCGGCTTCGAGCGCGGCGCGGTAGTCGTCAAAGCCGCGCACCGCCACCGCCATATCCCGCCAGCGGCAGCCCTGCATGGCGAGCTGACGCATCTTCGCCGCCGCGAGCTCGCATTCCTCCCAGACCGTGGACGCGGAGACGAGGGACAACTCCCCCTTGTTCTCCGGCGCGTCGGGGCGGGAGAAGTCAAAGAGGTGCGCGCAGAAGAAGGGCAGAACGCCGTCGTCCTCCCCGCCGTTCATCCACTCGCGGGTACATTTGACCCCCTCCTCGGCGCATACGCGCTCGAGCCACCGCGCCGTCCGCTCCGGCAGCGCGGAAGCGAGCTCCTCGCCGTCGCCGGATACGCCCAGCGCCACGGTGAGCTCCGCGCCCGCCGCGATGATTTGATGCAAAACCTCCTGCTCCAGCGCCGTGAAGTCGGAAAAGCCGTCCACGAAAAAGCAGCCCTTCACGCTCGGTGCGTCGCCGATCAGCTCCGCCAGCCGCGTCAGCACATCCGCCGCATCCGCGCCGGACTGCGCCTGCACCGCGTTGAAACTCTCCGTCACGAGGGCGAGATCCAGGAGCTTGTCGCGCAGCGCGCCGTCCGCCTGCATGGCGGTCTGCCGTAAGCTCTCGCCGTCGAGTCCCGCGTTTTTGAGCTCGTCCACCGCGTGCAGCAGCGCGGGCAGCATACGCGCGTCACGCCGCGCCCGTCCGTAGAGCTTCAGCGCGGGCGCGGCCTGCTCCATCGCCGCCGCCATGCACAGGATGCGTCCGCCCGCGTCCATGCTTTTCCGCGCACCGCCGCACTCACCGAACACCTTGCGCGCCAGACCCGAAAAGCTTAACACCTCCGCGAAGGCGCTCAGACGGTCGCCCGCGGCGCGGCAGAGCCCGCGCTCCGCCTCGTGGCTGTACTGCTCCGGTACGAGCAGCACCGTGCCGCCCTGTCCCGCCGCAACACGCTTCGCTATGTCCGCAAAAATGCGGTTGGTCTTGCCGCTTCCGGCCCGACCGAGCAGCAGCGTCACCACGCCCGTCACCTCCCGAATCATATTTTATCTATCATACCTTATTGCCCCCCTTGTGTAAAGGGGAGTCAAATTTCTCTACATTTTTGGCCTCCCTGTGCAAGGGAGGCAACCCCCTCAGTCCGCTTCGCGGACAGCTC
>JAZUEL010000009.1:0-6621 GCA_045640125.1 Oscillospiraceae bacterium | reverse complement strand
CTTTCGAGGGATATTCCGGAAAAGAAGTAGAAGCATGAAGATTTTATTTACCTGCGGCGGGACTGCCGGACATATCAACCCCGGCCTTGCGGTGGCGGGACGCATCCGCGAGCTGTTGCCGGATGCGGAGATCTTATTCGTCGGCGCGGTGGGGAACATGGAAACGGAGCTCGTCCCCCGCGAAGGCTACCCCATCCGGACTGTCCGTATCGACGGCTTTCAGCGCAGCTTTAAGCCGAAAATGCTCGTCCGCAATATGAAAACCGCCGGATATCTGGTCTCATCCATGGTGAAAGCAAAAAAGATTTTGCGGGATTTTCAGCCGGATGTGGCGGTGGGCACGGGCGGTTATGTCTGCTATCCCGTGCTGAAAGCCGCCGCTGATATGGGCATTCCTACGCTGGTGCATGAGTCCAACGCCGTGCCCGGACTGACGACAAAGCTGCTCGAAAAGAGCATCAATACCATCATGGTCGGCTTCGAGGACTGCCGCCGTTTTTATAAGCACCCCGATAAGGTGCAGGTGACGGGAACGCCCGTGCGCGTTGATTTCCGCGGCGCGGATAAGGGCAGAGCCCGCCGTCAGCTCGGCTTGCCGGTGGATGAGCCGGTGGTGCTGGCGGCGTTCGGCTCGCTCGGCGCGGACTTCATGAATCGCATTATGACCGACTTTGTCGGACTCATGGGGGATGAGCCCCGCTTTCGTCTGATCTACGCCACGGGCAAGCGCTATTATGAGCAGGTCAAGCGAAGACTCGACGAGAGCGGCGTGCGCTCGGAGCGCATCGATGTGCGCGAATACATCTACGATATGCCGCGCGTGCTGACCGCGAGCGACATTATGATCTGCCGCTGCGGCGCGTCCACGCTGGGGGAGCTGACCTATCTCGGCAAACCCGCGATCCTGATCCCGAGCCCGAACGTGGTGAATCATCATCAGGAGAAAAATGCCCGCGTGCTGGCGGATGCCGGTGCGGCGCGTGTGCTGCAGGAAGGGCAGTTCGATGCCCAAATCCTGTACGATACCGTGTGCGAGCTGCTGGATGATCCGGAGAAAATGGGAAAAATGTTCCTCGCCTCGCGGGAACTCGGCGTGGACGATGCCACGGACCGCATCGTATCGCTGGTGCTCGGACTGGCAGAAAAACACCAAAATCCGTAAAATATAAAGCCAAGCGCGCTTTTTTGCCCCCAAGTGTGTCACTTTTGAGCCTTGCCTGCATAGGATGATTTGATTCCACTATGACGGAGGCAATGCTATGAGTATCTGGCGAGTGACGGGGGAAAAACGGCTGGAGGGCAGCGTGACGGTGCAGGGCTCGAAAAATGCCGTGCTGCCGATCCTGGCGGCGACGATCCTCACAGGCTGTGAAACGGAACTGACCAACTGTCCGCAGCTTCTGGATGTAGGAGCCTCGCTGGACATTCTGCGCTGGCTCGGCTGCGATGCGCAGCAGGACGGCGATGTCATACATATAAACTCTGAACACATTCAATCCTGCGTGATACCGCATGAGCTGATGCGGGCGATGCGCTCGTCGGTCATCTTTCTCGGCGCGATCCTCGGACGCTGCGGGGAAGCGTGGCTGAGTACGCCCGGCGGCTGCGAGCTCGGGCCGCGTCCCATCGACCAGCATCTGGAGGCCATGCGGGCTCTCGGTGCCGATGTGCGCGAGGAGGGCGGCGATATCGTCTGCCGCTGCGAAAAGCTCAGAGGTGCGCATATCGATCTCGCGATGCCCAGCGTGGGCGCGACGGAAAATTCCATGATCGCCGCCTGCGCCGCCGAGGGTGTCACCATCATCACCAATGCCGCGCAGGAGCCGGAGATCGTGGAGCTGCAGGACTTTCTGCGGGCGCTCGGCGCGGATATCGACGGGGCGGGATCGCCGGTCATTGAGATCCGCGGCTTTGCGCCGAAGAAGAAGGTCGGTTGGCGCGTGATGCCGGACCGGATCGTGGCATCAACGCTCCTGTGCGCGGTGGCGGGCACGGGCGGCGAGCTGGAGCTGCGCGGCGTGGACGGCGGACACTTCGAGCGCGTGAGCGATTCGCTGCGGGCGATGGGCTGTGCGCTGGAGGAAAAAAGTCACAGTCTGCGGCTTCGCTCCCTCGGAACACTGACGGCCGCACCGCTCATTCAGACCAGACCCTATCCCGGCTTTCCGACGGATGCACAGCCGCTCATGATGGCGGCGGCACTGAAAGCGCGCGGGACGACGGTATTTGTGGAGAATATTTTCCCCAACCGCTTTCGGCAGGCAGCGGAGATGCAGCGCCTCGGCGCGGATATCCGCGTGGAGGGGCGTGTGGCGATGGTGCAGGGCGTGCCGCGGCTTCGCGGCTCAACGCTTCGCTCAGAGGATCTTCGCGGCGGTGCCTCCCTGGTGATTGCGGCTCTGTGCGCCGAGGGGGAGAGCGTGATCTACGACCCCGGGCATATCGACCGCGGATACGACGGACTGGATACGACGCTGCAAAGCCTGGGCGCGCAGCTTGAAAAAACAAAGTGAGGACGAACAGTGGCACAGTACAACCGATACGGGCAGGCCCGAAAAAAACGAAAAACCAACGCATTTTTTGCACCGGTGGCACTGGTGCTGGTTCTGGTCGCCATGGTCTTCGTGGTGGGGCTGTTTTTCCGCGTGCAGAACATTGAGGTGACCGGCTCGCAGAGCTATACCGACGCGGAGATCATTGAGGCATCCGGCATTGAAAAGGGAGATAACCTCTTTTTCATCAACCGCTTCTCCGCCTCCACCAATATCTTTTCCAAGCTCCCGTACGTCGATGCCGCGTCCATCGAACGCAGTATGCCGAACACCATCATCATCACGGTGGATGAATCGCGTGCGGCTGCTTATTTGAGTTGGCAGGGACAGAACTGGATGATCACCGCGACGGGCAAGCTGCTCGGCTCCGCGGATGCGGCGGCGCTCGGCTCGCTCGTCAAGGTCATGAATCTGGAGCCCGTGTCGCCCACCGTGGGGGAGACCTTCAGCGTGGCGGCGGAGGATGAGTTGAGAAAAACCTATCTGCTCGATCTGCTGCAAACCTTGCAGGCGAACGGACTGACGGCGAATGTCGGGCAGATCGATCTGTCCAATCCATCCAACCCTTCGATGGATTATCTGGGACGCTTCACGGTGCAGCTCGGCTCGGATTTTGAGCTGGATTATAAGCTGCGAATGCTCATGGCGACGGTCAATCAGCTCGGCGCGGAGGAGACCGCCATCATCGATGTGTCCGACGGCGCGACGGTTTATGTGAGCCCGGATTGAGGTTTTTTGCACGATTTTTGAGAATTTCCTTGAATGAATGACAGAAATATTGCAAATATACTATTGACCTGTTCGTGATTTCGTAATAAAATATAACAGATATTATGGTATATAATGCCCGAGAAAAAACAGGGGAGGCTAACTTATATGGCAGCACATACTGTGGAAACCGGACCTGAAAACGTCGTGACTCTGAAAGTCGTCGGTATCGGCGGCGCAGGCAATAACGTAGTCAATCGCATGGTCAGCTCCGGCACCGGCGGTGTTGAGTTTATAGCTGTGAATACGGACAAGCAGGCGCTTTCCATGTCCACCGCGGATCAGAAGATCCAGATCGGTGAAAAACTGACGCACGGACAGGGCGCAGGCAGTGATCCCAATGTCGGCCAGAAGGCCGCTGAGGAGAGCCGCAATGAGCTTGCCAAGTGCATGGAAGATGCGGACATGGTCTTCATTACCGCCGGCATGGGCGGCGGCACCGGCACCGGCGCGGCTCCCACCGTGGCGGATATTGCCCGCGAGGCGGATATCCTCACCGTCGGTGTTGTGACCAAGCCTTTTGCCTTTGAAGGCAGCAAGCGCATGAAGCAGGCGATGGCGGGCATCGACGAGATGCTCGGCAAAGTGGACAGCCTCCTGGTCATCCCCAACGACCGTCTGAAATACGCGACCGACCAGAAAGTGACCTTCGCCAACGCCTTTGAAATTGCGGATGAAGTTCTGCATGAGGCGGTCACCAGCATTTCCGGCCTCATCAAAAACACCGGCTTCATCAACCTCGACTTCGCGGATGTCTGCACCATCATGCGCGGCGCGGGCTACGCCCACATGGGCGTGGGACATGCCGTCGGCAAGGGCAAGGCGGAGGATGCGGCTCAGATGGCCATTTCCAGTCCCCTGATGGAAACCTCCATCAACGGCGCGCACGGCGTTCTCATCAACATCACCGGCTCCGAGGATATGGGTCTGGAGGATGTCGAGACGGCGGCAAACCTTGTTCAGGCTGCGGCTCATCCCGATGCCAACATCATCTTCGGTGCCTCCTTCGATAACAGCATGGAGGATGAGATCCGCGTCATCGTGATCGCCACCGGTTTCGATAAGGACAGCCAGACGGTTCGTGCGGTGAACTCCGATGCCAAGGTCGAAAAGGCTGCGGCTCCTGTGCAGACCTCTTTTGAAGACCGCAAGGAAAATCTTTTCTCCCAGGCGATGGACCTTTCCGAGCCGAAAGCGGAAGCCTCGGCGGAGCCCGTGGAGGAGGATCCCTTTGACAGCATCTTTAAGATTTTTAATTCCAAATAATTCATAATCATTAAAAACGCCGACCGTTCAGGTCGGCGTTTTTTGTTGCTTAAAAGCATTCCGTGAGCAATCGGCGAGTATCCTTTGCGCTGCATTCGAGCTCCTCCGCGTATTGGTGAAACAGCTCCGCGCGTTCCGGCGAGGCTGTTTCGGCAGCGGAGTAAAAAGCCGCGGCATTTTTTTGCTGCATGAAATAGAGCTCACGCAGCGAAGCGAGTTTTCCGCTCACACCGGGACAAGCGCTTTTCGGGGAAAAGCTCTCGCCTGTGAGCAGGAAGTATTCCGCCCGCAGATTCCGCAGACGGTTCCGTGCTTCCGCAGCCTGTGTCTGTAAAACGGTACGACCGGGATTCGGAAACATTTTTGCCAGCGAGCTTGAGAAAGCGGCGCTATGAGCGCTTTGTTCGATGAGCGAGGAAAGCATCGCTTCTTCGGTGGGACAGGATCCGCTGCTCGTATCATCGTTTACACGCCGCCAGATCTCCGCAAATTCATTGGTGGATAGGGCCAATTTTTCATCCATTTGACATGCCTCCCATCCAGTTTATGCTTTTTTCGTCAAAAATGTTAGCCGACTAATAAAAAGCCGTTGACAGCGCAGAGGAAGTATGGGATAATACCATTGTTTCATAAAATTTTATAAGAGGAGATCGAATCCATGGAAGAAAAAACTTTGGAAATGGATGAAAAAAAGATCACCAAACTCGCGGATGACAAGGGTGGCATGAAGAAATATTCCGCCGCCACCTGGCTGAAATTCATCCTGTTTTCCGCGTTCGGCGTATTCGCATTTTTCATCAACTTCAACATGCCGGAGTATCAGATCACCATCGGCGCGTGGGAGTGGGGTCTTGTCAAGGCTCAGTCCAACGTCCTGTGCTCGCATCTGACCAACTTCATCAAGGCGGCTCTTTACACCGGCAACTTCAAGGCCATGCCCTTTGTCGTCTGGGCGATTGGTGCTTATGCTGTCATTGACCTGTTCTGGCTTCGTCCCGAAAAGGCGTGGAAGACCACCAAGATTAACGCCGCGTTTGCCATCTTCAAGATCGTCGGCTTCGTGGTGCTCTGCATCAACATCATCGACATCTACTTTGGCGTGCATCCCGCGTTCATGAACTGGATGTTCAACCCCGTCGCCTCTCTGAACGACAACTCCATCGCCAACTTCGTCATGGCGAACATCCTTGTGACCATCTGCATTTCCATTCCCTGTGCGTCCCTGTTCCTGCCCTTCCTCGTGGATTACGGTCTGGTTGACTTCGTGGGCGTGTTTGTCCGTCTGATCATGCGCCCCGTGTTCAAGCTGCCCGGCCGCGCCGCCATCATCATGGTCACCGCGTTCCTCGGCAACTTCTCCGCCGGTCACATCGCCGTCAACGACCAGTACAAGACCGGCCGTATGACCGAGCGTGAGTCCGTCTGCATCGACACCAGCCTTTCCACCGTCTCTGTCGGCTTCCTGATGGCGCTCGCCACCAACACCGGCCTCAACAACGCCGAGCTCTGGGGCGGCAAAAACTACTGGAACACCTACTTCTGGGTCGCCTTCCTCATTACGCTTCTGGTCGCGCTCGTCGGCGTTCGTATCTATCCTCTGAACAAGATCCCCGATGATTATTGCCCCGGTGCCACCCCCAACCCCGAGAAGATCATCAAGACCGGCCTTGTGACGGCGGCTCTGACCGAGGCGCTCGACATCGCGGAGAATCAGGATAACGTATTCTCCCGCATCGGCCTCATCATGAAAGAGACCATGAACGTGCTCGGCACCGTGTCCGCCGGTACCTCCTTCTTCGGCACCTTCGGCGTTGTGCTGTACACCTTCACCCCGATCGTGAAGTGGCTCGGCTTCATCTTCTGGCCCTTCTTCCGCATCTTCGGCTTCACCGGCGACGAGCTGACCATCGCCTGCACCGGTTCTATGATCTCCTTCGTCGAGGTCACCGTGCCCGCGCTGCTCGTGTCGGTCGGCACCTGGAGTCTGCGTCTGCGCTTCATGCTGGCGGTCCTGCCCGTCACCTCGATCATCTTC
>JAZUEL010000008.1:0-33343 GCA_045640125.1 Oscillospiraceae bacterium | reverse complement strand
GAAACAAAAGATCACTCCCAAATCTTACTTCCGTAGCTTCAAATTCTTCCAAATAACCATCGTGCCAGCGCACGGTTACAACATTAACGCTATTCATCAAATACCATCCTTTCAAATCTGTGTTACGCACTCCCGCTGCTCGGGCAGAGGCAACAGATCTATCCAATGCGTGACCGCCTCACCCTCTGCATCCCAAAGGCGAAAATCGCCTATCCAGTCAATGCCATCCCACACGGCTGTAATAATCTTTCTGTCACTCGTCAGCACCGCAACAGCTTCGCTGTATTCTGTTCCGGCTTTCGTACAGGGGTACAGCTTCGGCATATCATCATCGACGCTCACCCACTCGCGGTGCGCCGATTTCAACGCTTTTTTCGTGGAATCAAGTTCCATTTTCGCACGAACAGCTTCCTGCCGGTAAGCCTCGATGCCGTTGAGAAGCGTTTCGATGGCATCGGCGGCTTCATCCCGCACCAGCGCGGGCGAATGGATAGCATTACGGCTTTACTCATTTGTCGCCCTCCTGTATCTTTTTCAGCGCGGCTTCGGCTTCTTCCCGCGTTGAAAACACAGTTTTTCCGAACTCGGACAAATCATTTCTGAAACGATGCGCGCATACGCCGTAATCTCTGTCCTTGCAAGTTGCCATGCAAAGATTATCTTCATCCACACACACGCATCTGATGTCCGGCGCTTCTCCTACCATCTTCTGCACCCTTGTCTTGTTTCTGTTCAAGACATAAACATAGTCGCCAACTTTGCACGGCAACACGACAACGCCGTTTTCCAGCAAATAATCGGCAACTTGGTTTGCTGACGGCATCCCATAATTGTCGTCGCAATTAAGAAAAGCCGCGTCCAACAGCTCTGTCAATTTTTCAATCTGGCTCATATTCCCTCGCTCCAATCCAAGGCCTGTCCGCAATTCGGGCAGAACGAATCTTTAACCAAATCGCCGCAAAAAGATTCGACGATCCATCCGCAACTCGCGCATTCCTCATGCCCGTATTTCCCTGTTGTCGGCTTCTTTGGTATCTGATTTCCCAATGCCTCGATTGCCGCGTCAATCGTTTCCCCGATTTCCTTGGCATCGACATCGCCCATCCCCTCAAAATCCGCAGAAAGCATCATCTTTTGAAGAAACGGCTTTATGCCTTTCAGACCATCAATGTGTTGCTGAATTGTCATTTCTCCACCTCCGGCGGCACAGGCTTTGGCAGCCAGTGCGTTACATCGTATAAGACATCACCATCGTGCTTCGCCACAAACGAATCTCCATCTTTGGATATATAACCAACCATTATTTCATTATACCAAGGAGAACCTTTTTGAAAGCACCCCGCGATACATTCACAGTCAGGGGTGACAATTCTGACGCTTCCCCACGTGAGGCTCGCTTTCAGCGCTTCGTTCTCTCGCACAAGAGCTTCGATGGCATCGGCGGCTTCCGCTCGGCTTCCACAGCTTCTGTTTCGCAGCTTGTCTATCAGCTTCCTATAGTCAATCATTGCCTTTAGTCATCCTCAAAAAATCTGTCCATCAGCTCTTCTGCGTAGTTACCTCTCATCCTTGCCTGTGTCGCCGCGTTCGGCGGTGACTCGAACACCCTGCAAAAGTTCGCGGCACACTCGTAAGCCGTTCCAGTGAGGTCAACCGAGTAGCTTTCCATCTCGTACATCATATACGCGAGCTGACCCTCTACCGTGTCTCCATCGTACCCGTTTGTGTAACACCAATCGTACAGCCGCGTCTTTCTGTCGCCGACCCACTGGCACAGCCCATACGAGCCGTCCACGGATGCAACGCAGGGCTGAAAGCTGCTCTCGTACCACATATTCGCCGCGATCCCGCAGGCCGCTTCCGGCGTGAGGTCGTATTGGAACAGCAGCCGCGCCATGATCTCGCTGAAACAGTCGCCCTCCTGCTCTTTCCACGCGGGGTCTATCTCCGCGCCCTCCATCCAGACCGTGCGCCGGTCAAGCTGGTCATTCGGCTCCGGCGTTGGAATTGGCGTAGACTCCGGCGTTGGGCGCGGTGTCGGTATCGGTGTCGGATCCGGCGTAGGTGCTATGTATTCTGCGCTGACCAGCGGCGGCAAAGTAGGGGTTTCCGCCCCAATCCAACAAGCCCCGTATATCACGGCGGCAAGGGCGGCGAGTATGAGAATATCGATTATGTGCTTATGTTTCATCTCCGACCTCCTGCACGATGACCTTGATGTATGGCTCGTTATGGAAATAGTGTTCAATGCCCTTGACATATCGGCGGGAATCATCCCGGATCAAGCGTCCCTTCATGCCGTCCTCGATCAGCTTCGCCATGTACGCATGGTTGCTCAGATCGAGCCGGTCATTCCAAAGGAAGCGGATCACAACGGGCTTTTCGAACGGTGTTTTGCGGCAGCGCGCCCTATTCATGGCGGAGACAGTCATCATGTGCCAAGTCTGCGCGTCCGCCCGCCGCTGTGACCAGTGCTTTCCTGCGTAGATGGCGTTCATGCCGTAAACCTTGTTCCACGCCTTCTTTCCCGCATCTGTTTTCGGATAGTCGATTCGGAAAGTCTCGGTCATGCGCCGACCTCCCGGACGATCTCATCAACGGCTGTCTGACCGTCAATCTGCATCGACCGGCAGAGGCGGCTGTAGGTCGTCAGTTCGTCCAGCGCCCGCGAGCGGTACATATTCAGCAGCTCGCGCTTTTCGGCATCCGTCTCGGCGATCTTATACCCGCCGCCGCGCACGGCGACGATGGGGATGCCCTCGCGCCTGCGGCGGCGGACGCTGTCACGCATGGCGCGGTCATCCGTTCCCATGAGCTGTGCCAGCCGTGCGCGGGAATATACGGTGGACGGCTCCAGTTCAAATTTCGGTGCGCTCATTCTCATTCATCCTCCTTGTATTTGTTGTCTATGGCCTCGCAAAGCGGGCAGTTCCAATAGTCGGCACAGCAGAACTTGTCCATGTGCCCACGAAAATCCGCCCGCCTGTAAAACAGGGACTTGGACTTCGTTCCGGGGATCGACCCCTCGCAGGCGATCAGATCATGCCCGTTGTCCTCCTTGAAGTAGGGGCAGCGAACATCCGATTGCCTCCAGCTCCCGCTCGCCATGTCATGTGCCGTCCTGCTGCGCGAGAAGGCCGTCGATCTTTTCGATCATCTCCCGACACTTCTGTTCTCGTTCGTCTGTGTCAGCATTCTTCAGCTCCTTCGCCCAAATCCGGCGTATATCAACAAGGCTACGTCTGCATTCCTTTCGCCTTTCGGCTGCATCGGTGTCATATTCCGCACGCTTCGGCATGAGTACGCGAATGTCGCTGATGCTCGGAAGAAACGGAACCGCTGATATGTGTTTTGTGACGGCATCGTTGACCGCCTCGGCACAGTCGTTTTTGAAAGCTTTCGCCCACTCGTCCAGCATGGCTTGTCCATCAGCTTTTGAAAGTTTGCGCATTGCCGCCGGATAAACGGCTTTCAGGCGCGTGAGGATCTTTCTTGTTTCTTCGTATTCCATTCACTCTTACTCCCTTTTTAGAGGGGGATATACACGCTCCCCCCGTAGACGCAGAGATTAATTTTTTTCTTAAATCCTAAATAGACAGGGATTCGTATTCGTATTCGGATTCGGATAAGTATTCGGATTGGATTGGATTCTACCGTGCATTTGATATCATCTGATATCATTTGATATCAGATGATTGCAAACTGACCGGATCGGGGTATTTCGCCCTTTTCGCCCTCACCTGCTGGTGGTCATTCCAAGCTGACAGCAGAACAAACGGTTTACCATCTACTTCGTATAGGTCTACCATGTGAACGGTCGCCAACTTATTGATGCCATCCGAGACAGTTTTCAGGGTGATGTCCTTCAGCGGGAACAGGCGGGCTTTGATAACCGCCGGTCTGCCGTCGAAGCGTCCGAAATCGTCGCAGTTGACGATCAGACGGTAAAACAAAACCTCCTCAAACCATGACAGAGAATCAATGCTTTCCGATGTGCAAATACTCTCCTTGATGATTCTGTTCGGCATATTGCCTCCGATCTCGGGGGAGGAAACTTCCCTCCCCCGGATAAATCACGCTTCCGCCGCGGTATCGGGCGCGGCATCGGTCAAAACCTCGCCGGTGCTCTCGTCCACGGTGAAGTCCGCGTAAACGGTGCTGTCGTCCACGGTGTACATATCTTCGGAAATTTCCGTCTTGATCGTCTCGTCCGCGGTGATCCCGCGCACAAAGTCGCTCTTGAGCGGGGCATATTTCAGAACGCGCTTCAAAACGGTCTTTTTAGCCATCTCGTCAAAGTTGGTCTGCCACGGGGAAGTTCCGCTGCTGTAAGCCTTGGAATACTTTTTCGCGTGTGCGCGAATGTCGTCCACGCTCATGACCTCAAAGCCGTAGCCGCCATCCTTGGTCTTGAAAATGGCGTAGTAGGCAACGGCCTCGCCACGGTCTTTTTGCGCCGGAATATGTTTCAGCGTGGGGTCAAGACCAAGCTCGTAATGGAACTCGTCGTTCGCGTAGACGACCTGCGCCTGAATAATGCTGACCTCGCCGGAGCGGTACGCCAGATCAATGAGGCCCTTATATCCAAGCTGGAACTGCGCCTCCATAACGCCGTGGTTTTTGTAGGGAATGATGTAAGCCTGTCCAAGCGCCGTGTTCGGCTCCACGCCGAGCTGCGCCGCCGTCATCATGGCACCGAGGAAGCTTTGCGGGGTACAGTCCGCCAGCTTCGGATTGCTACTGATCGCGGACAGCACCATACGGGAAAAGCGATCCGGTGTCATAACAGAGGGCAAGGCTTTCGCAATCTCGCCGCTCATGGCCTTGACATAGTCCTGCATGGTCTTTCTCTTTTTTGGGGCAATGGCGGTCTGTGCCGCGTTCTGGATGGTGGTTTCGTTCATGTTCAAGCTCCTTTCTTGACAGTGACGCGGAATGTCCGCGATTCGGTGACTTTATAAAACTGCTCGGGGATCTTCCCGCAGGCGGCCTCGTATGCTGCCTTGTCGAATGTACGGCGGCTGCCGGACTTCCAACTGATGCTCGTATTGCCGTAGCTTCCCTTTTCGCATTCGCCCATGAATTCCTTGATGCAGTTGGCGTGCTCATCCTGCGCGGCCTCCAGCTCCTTGATCTGTGCGCCGAGGGCGTTATACAGCTCAATGTGATTGCCGACGGCGGAGAGATCGACGGACAGGCCGGGGGTGCTCTCCTTGTAGATGGTCTTCAGAGCCTCTGTAGTTGCCTCTGCGCCGTCCAACTCCGGCGGGATGTCACTTGTCACCCCGACCCAGAAATGACCCTCTGCGCCAGCCAGAGCCTGTATCTCGGATTCGTTTCTCTCGATGGTGAACTCGAAGAAGCCGACGCCGAAAACCAGAACGCCCAAATACCAGCGTTCCGCGCCCGTGACCATCATGTAATGGACGCACTGGCAATACCAATCCTCCGGCACTTCACCGTTGCGCAGCCGCGCCGCCCGCTCCCACGAGGATGTTGTCTTGCATTCAAGCCCCGCTTTCTCGCCGACAACGATTCTGTCAGGGTTTGCATGAGCGAAGGGATACTCGTCATTACGGAGAATGTAGTTCTCGCGGTGTACCTTCTTGCCGGTCGCCTCCATCCAGCGCTCCGCGACATACTGTTCCAGATCGTTTCCGAGCCGGACGGCCTCCTTGTCGCTTATGTCCTCCGGAATGACCTTGCCGGTTTTCTCCGCCCACAGCGCATACGGGCTGTTGTAGGGATTGAGGCCGAGGATCACGGCGGCATCGCTGCCGCCGATGCTCCTTCTCCTCTCCGCGAGCCATTCCTCGCGGCTCATGTCCTTGGTTGATGTCTTATGTACCATTCTCTTTTCTCCTTTCAGTTTTTGCCGCGCCTGGCGGCATTTGTTATTAGCCGTAGCCGTCGCCGTAGCCGTCGCCGTAGTCGTCGCCGGAGCCGCCGCCGTAGCCGGAGCCGTCGCCGTAGCCGGAGCCGTCGCCGTAGCCGGAGCCGCCGCCGTAGCCGGAGCCGTCGCCGTAGCCGGAGCCGGAGCCGTCGCCGGAGCCGGAGCCGTCGCCGTAGCCGGAGCCGTAGCCGGAGCCTCTAGTTAACTTCTCGTCCATTCCGGCACCGCCTCAATCGACCGCTTCGCCGTGTCCGTAATCGGGATGATCTCAATAACCTCGGTCAGGATAACCGTATCTACAGCGCACGGGAATTTGCAGTTGTCAGGGTTCGATGTTCCGCGAGTGGCAAGCTCGCTCAAACTCGCCGCGCCGTCCCAGTACCAGATGCGGCGCGCATTGCGGAGCTTCGCTTCTTTGCCGTTGCGCTCCTCGATGTAACCGGCGAAAACCCCGGCAGAGTAAGTGCGCACCATGCAATACTCCATGCCGTCCAGCTTTTCGGCCATCTTATTAACAGCCTCACTAGCCGGAACATACTCAACTCCATTGATTGTGATTGTCTCCATTTGTTCTCCTTTCAGTTTTCTTCCTGTAAAATACTTTCTATGTCCTTCATCACGGCGTTGAGCGCCTTTTCCAGCGCGTCCGGATCATCTGCGCGAACATCCTTGCCGGTCACGTCGACGGGCGTGTACGCGCTCTCAATGACCCACGGCCGCCTCGTCACATGAACATACTTTCCGATGGTGTATTCCAGAGAATACATCCACTTTTTTTGAGTCGAGTTCGCCGTGACAACCAGCCGCATAAGCCGTACTAGCTTGTCCTCCACCCAAGCTTCGGAAGGGACAGACGGTAACACGCTGCGCCCGCTCACAGCAGCCACCTCCCGATAAGCAGCGCGGAAACCGTCGCCACGAGAAAGCCGAGCACAAACGCCTTGACCTCCGATTTGGACGGCTTCGGCGGCGTTTTGAAAAAACGGAAATGCTCATAGGCCTTGTTGCAAAGGATCTGCCGCTGCCGGTGGCTGATAGACCGTAGATAAAAGAAATGTGCCACGCCGTTCATGTTTTCCTCCTATAATCAAATCGTCTTCTGCTGCTTATCATCCTGCCCTTTATGTATAGGGGACAATTGGATGCGTCCGTGGCGTTCTCCATGCCGCGCCGCTTTAGGGTGGTTTTAAGGATGCCCGTTTTGGCGTTATAGTCGCAGATTATGCCGGTATCAATATTGGTGTAGCCGCGAAAAATGCAGCTCTCGCAGAGATGCGTGTCCGCTTTCGGCTCATGGGTCGCTGCCACCCTAGCCATGATCTGGCGGGTGCTGTAATACCGACACTTATGCCCCTTATGGTCTCCGCCGTCCCTCCATTCGTCGAGCTGGTATGTAATCCCTTTGAGGCTTTTATGCGGATTGACAACGCCGAACTCTGCCACGAAGTCGTCAGCAGTCATGTACTCGCCGTACTTAATCAAAAGGTTACTCATAGCATTCAGATCAGCGGGGAAAGAAGCGCCAAAAGCTCCTCCCGTGTCAGTCCGCAGGCTCCGCGGATCGCCCGAAGCTCACGGATAGTAATGTTGCCGGGGTTTTTGATTCGCCCGTACACCGTTCCCGTGCTGCACCCCATCGGCCTGCAAAGCCCGATCAGCCCCCCGCAGTGCGTGAGAGACTTCTCGCGGATGGCATCGGTAAGAGCTTCCTCCGCGCTCTTGCGTGTTTTCAGCTTCGGCATCTTCTGTCACCTCCTCCGTATTTACGTCATTGTCTTGGATAAAGGCCCTCAAATCGTCCTTCACAGCGCGGATCGCTGCATCCAGCGCGTCAAGATCATCCATGCGAACATCGATGTCCGTTACATCGACTGAACCAGGCGGAACAATCTTTTGCGAGATCAATAAAGAAATCGGCCATCGTTTCACATGAACAAACAAACCGAATCTATAAGTCAGCGAATACTGCCATTCATGCTGCAAAGCGTTCGCAACAAACACAGCCCGCGTGAGCTCAAGCAATTTGTCTAAGCTTCTTTCATCCGTCGGGGTATTGATTTCAGTTCCCTTGTAAAACATCTTCTCACGCTCCTCCGTTTTCACCAGTTCTCCGAGCGCGGTAAACAGCTTGTCTCGCGCTTTGTCCGGCGGATTGTCAGCATGAAGCACCTGAGAAACATACTTGTCGTTCAGACCGGCTTTTTCCGCGACGGCCTTGATTGTCACGCCGCTCATATGTACCTCTCGGACAAAATCGCCCGTCCATTTTGCTGGCATTCCCGTCTCCTCCTTATTCGTAAAATTTCGTCCAGTCAAATCCAAGGACAGAGGCAATCTTTTTTGCCACGTCTACGCTGGGTCGCTTCTTGCCTTTTTCGATCTCACAGTAAAACGCCTGTGAAATACCAGCCTCATTCGAAACGACAAGCTGGCTTTTGTCTCCGCGGATATCTTGAAGCCAACTAAGCATTGAAACTCACTCCCTTCGATTAGCTTGTAGCAAATTTATAGCAGCGCATTAACGCTATCTGCGATTATTATACTATCGCGGATAGCGTTTGTCAACGCACTTAGCGATTATTTTTAAAAAAATATTATCACCCCTTGCGATTGCTATAAAATAGGAGTTTAATAATCGCAAGGGGTGATAATATGAAGAATTACGACTTTCGGGTAAGGATTAAAGAATTAAGAGAATGCTCCGGCTATAAGTCTCAAAAGGCATTTGCTGATGTATTCGGAGTTGCGCAGTCAACCGTTGCAGGTTGGGAGTCTGGGGCAAGGGAGCCGGATTTTACTACGTTGAAAAAGCTGGCGGAACACTTCAGTGTTTCTGCTGATTATTTGATTGGGAACACAACGGAAGAGCCTATTGTTTGGATAGGAGAAAATAGGCAAAAAAAGATATTTGATATTTTTCAAAAAGCAATAATTGAAAAAGGCGAAACCGCAGGTGGTGCCATTGTTCGCGGACACGCAAAAACTGACTTTTGGGGCAGGCTGTCACGCGGTACGCTTAAAACAGCTCCAATAAATGACATTATTTCTGTTTCAAGGTATCTCGGAGTAGAAAGCGAAATAAGGGATGTATTCAGCAGCGAAGACATTGACGATACTCCAGATCGTGTGAAAAACGCAAAACTAGAAATAGCAAATCAGCTTACAGCAAAAATGAATATGCTGAACAAAGAAGGGCAGAAAAAGGTAGCGGAATATATAGACGTCCTTGTTGATTCTGGCAGATATTCCCCTTGCAAATTAAAAGACGAGGCAATGTGATCTATGTGGACTTTAAGAAGTCGAGGTAAATGATTGATATGAAATTCAGTGAATACGCAATGGGTGTGACTATTATGAAACATAAATCAAAAAGAGCCGTAGCCATAATCATGCTCTGCCTGCTCGTTCTGGTGCTGTGCGGGTGTGCAGAGGCGGAAACAGAGGTCGTATCGCTTCTTCCTACGCCAAAAACAACATTCCCTGTGCTGCCATCACCGCAAATAACAGCGCCGGTGTTATCCACACCGGCACCAACGCTCTATATTCCCCCGATTGTTGTCGAGCCGGAGCCTACACCGCTTACACCGCCGGACTTATTTGAAACGCCGGATTCGACATGCTTTGAATATATAGGTTATGACGAAAGTACGGGTCTGCTCTGCGTGGTCTTTCGGGAAACATGGATGATGTACTATTATGAGAACGTCCCTTATGATCTGTGGATCGACTTCATCAACGCCCCGTCCCTCGGAAAATTCTACAACGAGTATATCAAGCCGGAATATGACTATGTCCAAAAGGACTACGCGCCGGATGTTTTTTGAGGTTTATATATGGACAGGATAGATCGTTTTTTATTCGTAATAGTGATATTGGCGCTATTTGTCGCTCTGCCCGTTGTGTCTTTGTATTCCAATATAAAAAAGTCGATAGATCGGCAAGCCGACGAGCATAACGAGCAGGTACAGGTTATTTATGATAATGGATATGAAGATGGATATTCGGACGGTGGCTACGACATGTATACAGAAGGATATGACGACGGATATGACGACGGAATCGACAACGGGTATGCAGACGGATATGAAGACGGGTATTCGGACGGGGAAATCATTGGATATGACGCCGGATTTGACATAGGCTACGACCACGGGTATTACGACGGTGACCACGGGTATTCCTACGGTTACAGTTACGATGAATAATTCGTTCTGTGTTCTATAACATAGAACACCCGAAAGACAGAAAAATATATATTGCATTCCCCCCGCCTCTCGTGCTATAATCAAGCCGCAAGGATGATGTTGATGCATTTTCGCACCAACACCAAAGCGAAGCCCCGGGAGGTACCAGCTCCCGGGGCTTCTGGTCATTTATAGGCGGCTGACCAAACCGCAGGCTTTTGCCGCGTCACTTCCTGTCAAGCCATTTGTGGATGAGGTATGTAACCACATCCACCGCAACAGGAGCCACAAACGCAAGGATGATAATGTTGATCATTTTCGCACCTCCTTCCTGCCGGAAGGTGTCGCGGCATTCCGCATTATACCAAAGACGACATAATTCTGCAATATAGAACACCCGAAAGGCGGCGACGAATGAAAATACCAAAAGCGCGGAAGCTCCCGTCCGGGGCGTGGTTTATCCAACTCCGGCTTGACGGGCAAAGCGTCCCCGTCACCGAGGACACGGAGAAGGAGTGCATCCGAAAAGCGGAGCTTATCAAGGCGGAATGGCGAAATGGGAAAAAGATCAAAGAAAAAACCGCACTGACCTTGAGCGAAGCCATTGACGAGTATATCGCGGAGCGTGATGCCGTTCTTTCCCCGCTCACGGTGCGAGGGTATGACCGCATAAAGAAAAACCGCTTCCCCTCGATCATGGGGAAGCAGGTGGACGAGCTGGCGCAGATGTCCGATGCGGAGTGGCAGCGGATCATCAACACCGAGGCAAAGACGATCTCTCCGAAAACGCTGAAAAACTCCTACAATTTCATAAAGAGCGTCATAGAACACAAGACCGGCGTAAAGCTACGGTCTCCAAATCTCCCGCAGCTCATAGACCCGAACACGGCATATCTGAAGCCGGACGAGATACGAATCTTTGTTTCTGACTGCGTTGGCCGTCCGCAGAGCGTCCCGATGCTCCTTGCCTTATCTTCCATGCGAATCAGCGAGATAGACGCACTCGATTGGAAAGACATTCCGCCAGATCCGGACTTTATCCGGGTGCAAGGGGCAAAGGTGCGAGACAAGGATAATAATTGGGTTACGAAAAGCACGGCAAAGAACCAAACATCCATCCGCAATGTCCCGATCCTCATACCGGAGCTGAAAGCAGAAATTGAGCGTTGCCGGAAGCCGGAGGGGCCGGTGCTGACATGTTCGCAAAACAATCTGCGTCTGATGATAGACCGCGTATGCAAGCGAAACAATATCACGCGGGTCACGCCCCACGGCCTGCGCCACAGCTTTGCGTCTCTCTCCTATCACCTCGGCATGCCGGAGAAAATATGTCAGGAGATCGGCGGCTGGGCAGACAGCAAAACCATGCACAAAATATACACCCACATAGCCCAAGCGGATATAGAACGGTATCAATCGGAGATCTACAAATTCTATTCAAAAGACGAAAATGCTAATGAAAATGCTAATGAGGAAGCAGCGACATAGTGTTTTCAATGGGTTTGAGCTATTTTTCAGACTGTTCGAATCCTTCTCCCGCTGCCAGATCGAAAACCCTGTAATCTCAAGGATTACAGGGTTTTTTCTATGGTGATCTTTTCGGCCGCTATGTACTCATTTGCACCCATTTACGCCCACTTGATGGGCGTAAAACTGGGCACCAAACTCCTCGGCTCTTATTTCGCGTCCTCCTGTTCAGAGACAGCCGACCAAAGAAGCAGCGTCCGATACGGCGCGCTCTTTTGCCTGTTTATGGAAGCCCTGCGCGAATATTATAGGAAAAAAGAGAAAAAGCTCTTGCATTTTCTCCATAATAATTTAAGAATAGAAAAAACTAGGTTTCTGCGCCGATTTGGCAGCACTGTATGATCAAACGAGGAACATCATGAACGATAAAATCATAATCGCCATCTGCGACGATCACATGATCGAACGCACCATTATTCAAATCTACATCGACGAGTATTTCCGCGGCAAAGCCATGTCGGCGGAAGTTCGGGAGTTCTGCTCCGGCACGGAGCTTACCGGCACGGATGTTTCCCCGTATGACCTCGCCATCCTCGACATATACATGGACGGACCGGACGGCGTGGAGACCGCCCACGAGGTCGCCAAGGTGAATCCGAACATCCGCTTCATGTTCTGCAGCGCCTCCCCCGAGTTCATCGACAGCACGGATGACCTAAATGTCACCCGCTACTTCATCAAGCCCCTCGTCAAGGAGAAATTCTTTGATGCCATGGACGAATTCATGCGGGAAAGAGCCCGGCTCTGATCCTGTTGTTTTTCTCGGAACATTCATAACAAGCCGGAAAGGAAGGAACGATTATGCGCGAGCTTAGCCGCGGCGACCTGACGGAGATCGGTCTGCTCAATGCGGAAGAATACGAAAAATATAAAAAGCTCATTCCCCTTTGTAAAACCTGGTGGTGGCTCTGCTCCCCCGGTGCCTACAACAACAACGCCGCCTATGTCTTTGCCGACGGCGACCTCTATCCCGACGGCTACTTTGTCTACAAGGAAGCGGGTGTCCGCCCCGCACTGACACTGACCGCCGCCGTCGCCGCAGAGTTGACCCCCGGTGACAAGCTCTCTCTCGGCAGCCATACCGCTACCTTCCTCGGTGCGGAAAAATGCCTGCTCGATCAGTGCGTCGCCAAGCACATCTTTGACAGCACCTCCAACAGCTGGCGTAACTCGGAGCTGAAAGCCTATATGAGCTCCGACGAGTTTTCCGCTCTCTTGTTCTGACAGAAAGGAGCCTTCTTATGACCATTCAGGAATGCTATGCATCCATCGGTGCAGATTTTGAGGGCGTGATGTCCCGTCTTATGAAGGAATCCTCCGTCGCCAAGTTTACGCTGATGTTTCCGATGGACGATTCTTTTTCCTCTCTCAAAAAGGCCTACGAGGCCGGCGAGATCCGCGCCGCTTTTTTGGCAGCCCACTCCCTCAAGGGCATGGCGGTGAATCTCGGCTTCAACGACCTGTTCCACGCCGCGAGCACCGTGACCGAGGAATACCGCAACGGCGAGGTCTCCGACCTCATTGACGAGGAAATGCAGCGCTGCGAGGCGGAATACAACAAGGTCTGCCAGGCGATCGCCGCTTACGCCGCCGACCGCACCGACTGAAAAAACGCATACAAAAAAACGGACGACCACTCGGTCGTCCGTTTTTGTATATTCTGCTTTGTTACAGTATCTCCGTCAGTGCCCCGATCAGCGCCTGCGGCGAGATGGGCTTGGCAATGTGGTCGTTCATACCCGCGGCGATGCTCTTTTTCCGGTCCTCCTCAAAGGCGTTGGCGGACACGGCGATGATGGGCACGCGATCGCCGCCGGTCATGGAGCGGATGCAGTTGGTCGCGGTGTAGCCGTCCATAATGGGCATCTGGATGTCCATGAGGATGCAGTCGTAATAGTCGGGCTCGTGCTGCGAGAACATGGACACCGCCACGGTGCCGTCCTCGGCGGTCTCGATCTTGATGCCCTCATCCGTAAGGATGTCCTTGGCGATCTCACGGTTGAGCATATTGTCCTCCACGAGAAGGATGCGTTTGCCCTCCAGCGAGATGGGCGCTTTGACCGCTGCTTCGCGCTCCGGCTCCGCCTCCTGCGGAGCTTCTGCAATATGAAGCAAAACGTGAACCGTGACCGTCGTGCCCTCATCGGGCTCGGAGTCGATATGTATATCCCCGTGCATGAGGTCGATGAGGCGCTTGGTGATGGACATACCGAGTCCCGTGCCCTGAATGCCGCTGACCGTGGAGGTCTTTTCGCGGGCGAAGGCATCGAAGATATGCTCGGCGAATTCGCGGCTCATGCCGATGCCGTTATCGCGCACGGTAAAGTCATAGCTCGCATAGCCCTCTTTTTCGGTGGGGCACTGCGCGACCGTGAAGCGAATCTGTCCGCCGGGGTGAGTGTATTTGATGGAGTTGCTGATGATGTTCAGCATGACCTGATTCATGCGCAGAACATCCACATAGACATACCAGTTTTCGACGTTCTCGAATTCCATGGAATAGTCGAGGTGCTTTTCCGCCGCGCTCTGCATGACCATCTCATTCAGCTTTTCGGCGCATTCCCGCAGATCGCTCGGTGTCTCTTCGATCTCGACCTTGCCGCTGTCGATACGGGACATATCCAGAACGTCGTTGATGAGCCGCAGCAGGTGATCCTCCGCGTTGCGCGCCTTGGTGAGGCAGTCGTTCATCTTCTCGGCATCGTCGCTGTATTTCTGCGCCATATCCGTGAAGCCGATGATGGCGTTCATGGGGGTGCGGATATCGTGGGACATATTGAACAGGAAGCGGCTCTTGGCCTCGTTCGCCGCCTCGGCGCGGAGCTTGGCCTCCTCCAGCTCACGCTGACGCTCCATATCGGCGCGGATCTCGGTGTCCTTGTCGCCCAGAGCGATCGCCACCGCCTTCGGTGCGCCGATTTCCTCGCCCACCTTGACGAATTTAATCTCGCAGTAGTGCGGGTCGCCGAAGTTGTCGGAGCGATAGATGACGGAGAAGGTTTTCTGGTTGACCAGCATATCGCGGACATTGGATATACCGCAGGCGTTGAGCAGACGCGCCTTGTCGTACATAAAGACATTGGCCTCGATATAGTCGCGGAATGCGGCGGAATACTGGCAGCCCTGCGGGAAATAGAGATCCAGTCCACTGGCAGTCGCCGATGCCAGCGTATAGGGCTCGACGGTGTTCTGCTCCAGGTCCACATAGCAGACCATATCATATTCGGAGGCGAGGATGGAGATGATATCGTAGTTGCGCTGCTTTTCCCTCTCGGCGCGAAGCTCCTCGTCGGTATACATCTGTTTATACTTATCACGCGCGACCGCCAGCTCGCGGTGCGTGACATCGCGGACAAGCTCGAAGAACAGACCCGCGCCGTAAAAGGCCAGATACAGCACCGGAAAGCGCATCATAAACGACTCGGTGTAGTCGTATAAGAGCAAGCTCCTTCCAAAAGGTGTCCACAGGAAGAACGCCAGAATGACGAACTGGATACCCGCCAGAATGGAGCCGTTTTTCTTCCGATAGAGCAGCAGACCGCTCGTCGGCAGAAGCGCCGCCCAGATCGCACTGAAGCCCTCCGGCTCGCCGTACCAGACGAAGAAGGTGAACAACAGCAGCATTTCGATGCTGAACAGGAGGCTCGGCAGCTTGCGTTTGGTGCCGAGCACCAGCGCCAGCAGGAAGTTCACCACATTCAGAATGCCGAAGATCAGCGTGGAATGACCCAGCAGATACCAGCCGGTGACGTAGTTCATGGCGGTCATCACAAAGGACACCACCGCAAAGAACACATAAACTACCGTGAACTGGAACGGGATACGGTATTCATCATCGGTCAGAAGCATCTTCCAGTTGAGCTTCAATTTTTTGATCATGGTCAGCAAAGACCTCCGATTTTCTCTATTTATACGATTCACACAACACTATCACACATTATATTGTATCACAGTCATATCCATTTCGCAATTCTTCCGCAGAAAAAAATATGGCATTGCCGAACGGGGTATGCTACAATACAGAAAAAAGAAACGAGGGATACGTCATGTATATGGATTGGACCTATATCATTCTGGTTTTACCGGCGGTTATTTTCTCCCTGTGGGCGAGCGCCAAGGTGAAATCGACCTTCAACAAATACCAGAAGCAATACAACACCCGCAATCTCACCGGCGCACAGGCCGCCCGCTTTGTTCTTGACCAGAACGGTCTGAGCAGCATCCCCATCGAGCACGTCGAGGGCAGCCTCACCGACCACTACGACCCCAAGGACAACGTGATCCGCCTCTCGGACAGCGTCTACAACAGCGCCTCCTCGGCGGCGGTGGGTGTCGCGTGTCACGAAGCCGGCCACGCCATCCAGCACTCTGTCAACTACCTCCCGGTCAAGATCCGCTCCGCCATCGTGCCCGTCACCAACATCGGCTCGCGCCTTGCCGTTCCGCTGATCGTGATCGGTCTGGTGCTTGCCGCACTGAGTCCTGTGTTTGCGGTCGTGGCGTATATCGGCGTGGGCTGCTTCGCCCTCTGCACGGTGTTCCAGCTTGTGACCCTGCCCACCGAATTCAACGCCAGCAAGCGTGCCCTGCGCTGCATCGAGTCCTCCTCCCTGCTCACGGGGGCGGAGCTTCAGGGTGCCAAAAAAGTACTGACCGCCGCGGCACTGACCTATGTGGCGGCGCTCGCCGTTTCACTGACGCAGCTTCTGCGCTTCCTCATCCTCATCAACGGACGCAAGCGCTGAGCGCGTTTTTCCGCAGCACATACAAAAGCCATGCACCGCGACGGTACATGGCTTTTTCGTATTCATGTTTCGGGCAGGATGCGGTGCGGGCCTCACCAGCGCTCCGAGTCAAGGATCGCCCGGGCATTGTCCCGCAGCAGGAGCTGCGCGTAGTCCTCACCGAAGCGGGCGGTCAGGATGTCCGCGCTCTTTTGCAGGCGGCACGGACGGCGCACCGCGTCGTGCGCGTCGGTGGCGATGAAATCCACATACTGCCGATCGAGCATCTTCCACAGCCAGCGCCCGCGCAAAAAGCCGTCGGCCACCTCCACCGTGGACGCATTCACCTGGATCTTCGCGCCGCAGTGCTCCCGCAGCGTCCGCACATCCTCCAGCCTGCGAAGTCCGGCATATCGCTCCGCGTGCGCCACGATGGGCTCATAGCCCGCGCCCGCGACCCGCTCCAGCGCCCGCAGGATATACGCAAAGCCGGTGTCCGGCGAAAACTCGATGAGGACATAGCGCGTCCCCGCCAGCGTGGGAACGGCCTCCTGCGCCAGAAAATGCGGTGTTGCCTCCGTGTAGAAGATCTCCGCGCCGGCATAGAGCTTCAGCGGAAGCTGCGCCTCCTCGCAGGCCCTTTGCAGCGTTGTCAGATGCTCCGTATATTTTTCCATGGAAAAATCATGCACCCCGGGAAAAACGTGCGGCGTGCTGATGATCTCCGATATACCCTGCCCGACCGCCATGCTTGCCAGCGCCATCGACGCGGACAGCTCCTTCGGGCCGTCATCCATGCCGTAGCACAGATGGTTGTGAATATCTGTGAACATACTCTCATTCTCCGTCGTTCTGTCTGAACACACGCGGAATAATTCTTCTGCCATTATAACAGAAATCTCCATCAGTTCAACCGTAAAATCGGCGGCGGCGGTCCTGACGGAAGCAGGCATTGACAAAGCCGCAAAAACGTGAAAAAATAAACGGGTCTGTCGGGTGACAGGGAAAAGAGGAAAACGGATTGAAAAATCGGATCCGGCAGGAAACTGCCTCCGCCAAAAAATACATAGCCAGCTTTTGCCGCTGGGCACTTTTGTCGGTCTGCACCGGTCTGCTCTGCGGCGCCGTGGGCACGCTGTTCCACATTCTGCTCGACGGAGCGAAGCAGGTCAATCATCAGTATCCGTGGCTTCTGTATGGGCTGCCGCTGGGCGGCATCGCCACCGTCGCCCTGTATCGGGTCTGGGGCGTTAAGAAGGATCGCGGCACCAATCTCGTGCTGCTGTCCATCCGCGCCGGAGAAAAGCTGCCCGCCAACATGGCACCACTGATGTTCATCAGCACCCTGCTCACGCATCTGTTCGGCGGCTCCGCCGGACGCGAGGGTGCCGCTTTGCAGATCGGCGGCAGCATCGGCACAATGCTCGGGCGTTTCTTTGATCTGGATGAGTCCGACCTCAAGGTCATGACCATGTGCGGCATGAGCGCGCTGTTTTCCGCCCTGTTCGGCACGCCGGTCACCGCGTCCATTTTCAGCATGGAGGTCATCAGCGTCGGCATCATGCACTATTCCGCTTTCCTCCCCTGCATCATCTCCGCGCTCATCGCCTCATCCATCGCGCAATTCTGCGGTGTTACGCCGGAATGCTTCCCGCTCAGCTCCCTCCCCCCGCTTACACTGAGCTTCTGGCTGAAAACCGTTCTGCTCGCCGCCGCCTGCGCTCTGCTCAGCATTTTGTTCATTCTGGCGCTGCACAACACGGGCTTGCTGTATCGGAAGCTGTTCAAAAACCAGTATCTCCGCGCTGCGGTCGGAGGCGTAGCCGTCGTGACGGTGACGCTGCTGATCGGAAACCGCGACTACAACGGTGCCGGTATGGAGGTGGTGGCTCGCGCCATCGGCGGCGAGGCCGTCCCCTACGCCTTTGTTCTGAAAATTCTGCTGACCGCGCTGACGCTGGGTGCCGGCTTCAAGGGCGGAGAGATCGTCCCCACTTTCTTCGTCGGTGCCACCTTCGGCTGCACGGTCGGGGGGCTTCTCGGTATGGACCCGGGCTTTGGTGCCGCGCTTGGTCTGATCGCCATGTTCTGCGGCGTTGTCAACTGCCCCATCACGGCGCTGATCCTGTCGGCGGAGCTGTTCGGTCTGGCGCACATCGCCGTCTTTGCGCTGACCTGCGCCGTCAGCTATATGCTCAGCGGACGCTACGGTCTTTACTCCGGACAGGGTCTCGTCTATTCCAAGATCCGCAACGAATATATCAATTCCACCGCCCGCGGCTGACAGTCCGCCGCGGCACAACGAGTAAGCACCCCTCCGAAGCGAGGCTTCGGAGGGGTTCCTGCTGTTTCTTATCCCTGTGCCAGCTCGCCCAGAACACGCAGGCGGGATCGTTCACATTCGTATTTTACGCGGTCAAGGTCGATGGTCGTATACAGCCCGTCGCGGTAGAGCACACGCCCGTCCACCATTGTCAACACCACATCGCTGCCCGAGGCGGCATAGATGAGATTGTTCAGCGCGTCATAGGTCGGGAACATATTGACCGTGTCAATGTTCATCACGGTGAGGTCGGCCTTAAAGCCCTCCTTGACGAGACCGCTGTCCATGCGCTGCTGAGCGATGGCACCGGCGCGGGTGGCGGCGTAAAGGGTCTGCTTCGCGGTGATGACCGTGGGGTCATAGATTCGCGCTTTTTGGAGCAGGTTGAAAAAGCGCATCTCCTCGATCATATTGAGGTTGTTGTTGCTGGCAACGCTGTCCGTGCCGATGGCAACGTTCACACCCGCGTCAAGTAATTCGGTCACGGGGCATATACCACTGGCGAGCTTCGCGTTGGACTTGGGGCAGGTAGCCACGGTGACGTTATGCTCTTTCAGAATGGCGATGTCCTCATCGTCGAGATGGACACAGTGCGCCGCGACCGCAGGTATATCGAAGATGCCGCAATCCGCCAGATACCGCACAGGACTGCGTCCCTCGTGCCGCTCGCGGCATTGCGCCGTTTCGTCCCGCGTCTCCGCCACATGAACGTGGATGGAAGATCCCGCCTTTGCCGCCGCTTCGGCAATGCCCTTGGCCGCTTTTTCCGTGGAGGTGTACTCCGCATGGAGGGAAAATTCGACCCGAATGCGCCCCTGATCCGCGCCGCTGTAACGCTCGATTGCCTCCAGCGTCTGCGGATAGATGGGCAAATCGGTATAGGCGCTGTCGTCCCAGCAAAAGCAGCACTGAGACAGCACTGCTTTAACGCCGCTCTCCGTCAGCGCGCGCGCCGTAGCCGCATGACCGAGATACATATCCTGTGTGCCGCCGATGCCGTTGCGCAGCATCTCCGCCACGCCCATCAGGCAGCCCCAGTACATATCCTCCTCCGTCAGATGCCCTTCAAACGGGAATATCCGCTCGTTCAGCCACGTCATCAGAGGCAGATTCTCCCCATAGCCGCGCATAATCGTCATGGGAAGATGGCTGTGCTCGTTGTAAAAGCACGGCATCAGCAGCTTGCCCGTCCCGTCGTATTCCTCGCCGAAGCTCTCGGCGGGCATGGTGTCCCCGATACAGGCGATGCGGTCATCCCGCACGCCGACGTATTGATGCTCGCGGATTTCGAAATTCTCGTCCACGATCGTGATATCTTTGAAAAGCATCGTCATTCCTTCTTCTCTTTTGATTTTTACTGCATTATGAACGATTGTCCGAAATAAGTCAAGCGCATGGAAGCGGCTGTGTCCCCTTGTCTTTTTCTAATGAGTGTAGTATTATAATTTTTATTGGTATTTTACTATAACGAGGTATTGTTATGAAAAGCTTTGAACTCAAAATCTCCCCCCAGCCCGAGATGATCTCCATCGCTGTGCAGGCTGCCGAAGCCTACGCAGGGCAGTACATAGCCGATCACCGCGAGATCTCGCGCCTGTCTCTCGCTCTGGAGGAAGCCATCGCCAACGTCCTCAATTACAGCCTCACCGACTCTGTGCAGTCCATCACAGTCCGCGGCGAAGCGCAGGACGGCGAGCTGAAGCTATCCGTGCTGGACGAAGGACTGCCCGGCAACTACGAGGAGCTTCTCACCGACGAGGATGCCCTCGGTCTGACCATCATGCACGCCAGCGTCGATCAGGTAAACATCAAAAACCTCGGTATGGGCGGGCGCTGCCAGGAACTGGTCAAATACTATGTTTCCCGTCCGGACTACTCCCGCAGGGAGGAAACGCAGGACGAAGCTCCGATCGCGAAGGTTACCGATTTTGAGATCATCCCCCTGCGAAACAAGCAGGATGCACTGATGGTCGGCCGCGGACTCTACGCCGAGTACGGCTTCAGCTACGTCAAGGACATCGCCTATTACCCCGAGCTTCTTTACGCCGCCACCCGCAAGGGTCAGCTCTACTCCGCCGTCGCCATCGACAAAGCCACCGGCAAGGCCGTAGGGCATATCGCGGCATGGGAGTGGCCGTCCATCCCCGGTGTCTGGGAGAGCGGCATGGCCGTCACCGATGCCGCCTGCCGCGGCACGGGCGTGTTCGGCGCGATGATCCAGCACATCATCGACTATGTGGAAACGCAGACCGACGGAAAGCTCCACCTCGGTACAGCCGTCACCAGCCACCCCTATTCGCAGAAGGGTGCCTACCGCTACGGCTCGCGGCCTTTCGGCTTTATCATGAATATGCACAGCTCCGATCAGCTCGTCGGCACCTTCAAAGCCGACAAAAATAATCTTTCCGCCGAGCGCGATTCTTACGTCTATATGGGCTGGTGCCTCGATCAAAAACGCAAAACCGTCTATGCCGTGCCGGAGATCAAGGATATCCTCGAAAGCCGCTATGAGACCGTCGGTGCCGAGCGCGACATCGTGACGGATGAATTGCCCGCTGAGATCGAAACGACCGTCACGGAGCTTCATTACAAGCCCCAGTGGCAGTACGAACAGATTTGCTGTTTCACCGTCGGACGCAATTTTGCCGAGCAGCTTCGCCGGGATCTGGTGACCGCCAAGCGCAACGGTTCGGTGGTCGCGGAGCTGTGCCTGTCCATGGATAAGCCCGGCGTGTCCGAGGCCTACAAGGCCGCTAAAGATATGGGCTTTTTCTTCACGGGCTTATTGCCCGGCAGCAAACAGGGCGACATCCTGCTCATGGACAAGATGCTCTCCAATGCCGTCAACTATGACCGCATCAAGACCCACGAGGGTGCCACCGCCTTTTTGGAACAAATCCGTGCTCTCGACCCCGATCAACAATAACATCAACGGAGGCAGCCATGAATCGTTTTGAGCTGAAGATATCCCCCAGCGCAAAAATGATCTCCATTGCCCTGCAGGCCGCGCGGGAGTACGCCGGTCAATACCTCACGGATATGCACGCCGTCTCCCGTCTGATCCTCGCGCTGGAGGAGGCCATCGCCAACGTCCTCAACTACAGCCTCACCGACTCCGTGGAGGACATCACCGTCACCGGCGAGGCGCAGGACGGCGAATTGAAGCTCTCCGTGCTGGACAAAGGTCTGCCCGGTGACTATGAACGCATCCTCACGGACGAGGACGCGCTCGGGCTCACCATCATGCACGCCAGCGTCGACGCGGTGAACATCAAGAATCTCGGCAAAGACGGGCGTTGTCAGGAGCTCATCAAATACTACATCTCCCGCCCCGACTTCACCAAGGTCGAGGAAACCCCCGCGCCGCTGACGGTCAGCACCGACGACATCCGCATCCTCCCCCTGCGAAAAAAGGACGCGATGTGGGTCGGGCGGGCGCTCTATAACGAATACGGCTTCAGCTACAACGAGGACATGGCATACTATCCCGAGCGGCTCTATGCCGCCTCGAAAAAAGGCGACATCTATTCCCTCGTCGCTGTGAACGGCGAGGATCGCGCCGTGGCGCATCTGGCAGCGTGGCGCTGGTCGGAGATGCCCGGGATCTGGGAGAGCGGCATGGCCGTCACCGACCCCGCCTATCGCGGTCTGGGATTGTTTAACCGGCTCATGGATCAGCTCACAGACTATATAAACACCTGTGCCGACTGCACCCTGCACATTACCATGACCCTCACCACCCACCCCTACTCGCAAATGGGCGTTTATCGCTACGGAGCACGGGTCTTCGGCTTCAGCCTGAGCCTGCACGGCGCGGAGCTTCTGACATCGAATTTCAAATCCGAAGCAGATATCCGTTCCGAGCGTGATTCCTATGTCTATATGGGCTGGCTGCTGGATAAAACACCCAAAACCGTCTACGCCGTACCGGAGCTCCGCGAGCTGCTCGCGGGACGTTATGCCGAGCTCGGCGCGGAGCGCAGCATCATCACCGAGCCGCTGCCGCCGGAGTCGGCAGCCACCGTGACCGACTGCTATTTTGAACCCTCCTTCAAGGGCGGGCGTATCTGCGTATTTGAGATTGGCGCGGACATCGCCGACCGTCTGCGGCGTGACGTATTGCAGGCCAAGCGCAACGGCATCCTCATGCTGGAGCTGTGTATCACGATAGACAGCCCCGGTGTCGCCGCCGCCTACGAAGCCGCCAAGGAGCTCGGCTTCTTCTTCACGGGCGTATTCGCCGGAACGCGCAAGGGCGATCTGATGATGCTCGACCTCATCCTTTCGCAGTCCGTGAAATACGAGCGCATCCAGGTCATCGACAGCGCCCGCGACTTCCTCGATGCCGTCCGTCAGCTCGACCCCGATCAACCGTGACAGTTCTTTCTCCGAAAGCTCTTGACTTTTCCCGTTTGCATGATATTATAGCTTATAATCATTATTTTGTATATTTATTCGCTTTAGGAGGCGTATTATGAATAAAGAAAACATCAAAAAAGTCGTCCTTGCCTATTCCGGCGGTCTGGATACCTCCATCATCATCCCCTGGCTGAAAGAAAACTACAACAACCCCGAGATCATCGCCGTCGTCGGCAACGTCGGACAGGCGGACGAGCTGGAGGGTCTGGAGGAAAAGGCCATCAAGACCGGTGCCAGCAAGTTCATCGCAGCCGACCTCACCGATGAAATGGTGGACGAGGTCATTATCCCCGCGCTGAAAATGGGCGCGAAGTACGAGACCTATCTTCTCGGCACCGCCTTTGCCCGCCCCGTCATCGGCAAGAAGCTGGCGCAGATCGCGCTCGCCGAGGGTGCGGATGCCATTGCCCACGGCTGCACCGGCAAGGGCAACGATCAGGTTCGCTTTGAAATGGCGATCCGCCGCTATGCCCCCGAAATGACCATCATCGCTCCGTGGCGTGAGTGGAGCATCAAATCCCGCGATGAGGAGATCGACTTCGCCGAGGCGCACAACGTCCCTCTGAAGATCAGCCGCGAAACCAACTACTCCAAGGATAAAAACCTCTGGCACCTCAGCCACGAGGGTCTCGACCTCGAGGATCCCGCCAACGAGCCCGACCTCGACAAGCCCGGCTTCCTCGAAATGGGTGTCAGCCCCTATCAGGCACCCGATAAGCCCACCTATGTCACCATCGACTTTGAGGCGGGCGCGCCCGTCGCCATCGACGGCGAGAAGATGAAGGCCTCCAAGATCATCGAGAAACTCAACAAGCTCGGCGGCGACAACGGCATCGGCATCATCGACATTGTGGAAAACCGTCTTATCGGCATGAAGGACCGCGGCGTGTATGAGACCCCGGGCGGCACCATCCTCTACTTCGCCCACGCCCAGCTCGAAATGCTCACCGTTGACAAAGAGACTCTGCACGAGAAGCAGAAGCTCGCCGTGGACTTTGCCGACCTCATCTACAACGGCAAGTGGTATACCCCGCTGACCGAGGCACTCATCGCCTTTGCCGATGTCGCCAACCGCCATGTCACCGGCTCCGTCCGGCTCAAGCTCTACAAGGGCAACATCATCCCCGCCGGCACCACCTCGCCCTACTCCCTGTACTCCGAAAAGCTCGTCACCTTCGGCGAGAGCGACTACAACCAGGCGCAGGCCAGCGGCTTCATCAACTGCTGGGCGCTGCCCACCGTGGTGGAAGCTTTCCGCGAACAGGGGAAACTTTAATTCGTTTCAAAACTGCGTTTTGAAGCGAGTGACCCGCGCTTATCGCAGCGGCCTGACGGCCGCTTTGGTCGGCGCGGGGGCTTCACTTCGTTTCGCCTAGTGTGTATTTGGCGCGGCAAAGCTGCGCCAAATACGATTATATAAGGAGTGCAATTATGGAAAAAATGTGGGCGGGACGCACCGCCGGTGTGACGGACAGCCTCGCGGACGAGCTCAATTCCTCCATCCGCTTCGACTGCCGCATGGCGAAGCAGGACATCACGGGCAGCATGGCGCACGCCGCCATGCTCGGCGCGCAGGGCATCATCCCGCAGGCCGATGCCGATACGCTCATCGACGGCCTGCAGGGCATTCTGAACGACCTCGAGTCCGGCGCACTGGAGATCGATATGCGCTGCGAGGACATCCATATGTTTATCGAGCAGGTACTCACGGAGCGGCTGGGCGATGTGGGCAAGCGCCTGCACACCGCCCGCAGCCGCAACGATCAGGTCGCGCTCGATCTGCGGATGTATCTGCGCGACGAGATTGACGGACTGCGCGAGCAGGTGCTCGGACTGGTCGCTGTCATTGCCGATAAGGCGGAGCAATACAAGACCTGCATCGTGCCCGGCTACACGCATCTGCAGCGCGCGCAGCCCATCCTGTTCGCGCATCATCTGCTCGCCTACGGCATGATGTTCCTGCGCGACGCGGAGCGTCTTTCGGACTGCCAAAAGCGCATGAATCAGTCGCCCATCGGCTCCTGCGCGCTCGCCGGCACGACCTACCCTATCGACCGCCGCTTCGAGGCGGCCCGCCTCGGCTTTGACGGCATCACGCAAAACAGCATCGACGGCGTTTCCGACCGCGACTTCTGCGTGGAGCTCATGAGCGCGCTGGCGCTCGTGATGATGCACCTGTCCCGCTTCTCGGAGGAGATCATCCTCTGGTCGAGCTGGGAGTTCAAGTTCGTCGAGCTGGACGATGCCTACACCACCGGCTCGTCCATCATGCCGCAGAAGAAAAACTCCGACATGGCGGAGCTGGTGCGCGGCAAGACAGGCCGCGTCTACGGCGACCTCATGGCGCTTTTGACCACGCTCAAGGGGCTTCCGCTCGCCTACAACAAGGATATGCAGGAGGACAAGGAGGCCGTGTTCGACGCGGTGGACACCGCGAAGCTCTGCCTTTCCGTATTCACGCCCATGCTCGCGACCATGACCGCCCTGCCGGAGAACATGAAAAAGGCCGCGCAGACCGGCTTCATCAACGCCACCGACCTCGCGGACTATCTGGTGAAAAAGGGTATGCCCTTCCGCAGCGCGTATAAGATCTCGGGCGCGATCGTCGCCGAGTGCATCCGCGAGGGCTGCGTGCTGGAGACACTGCCGCTTGAGCGTTACAAGGCGCACAGCGAGCTTTTTGACGAGGATGTCTATGCCGACATTGACCTTCAGACCTGCGTGGAAAAGCGCATTTCCGAGGGCGGCACCGGCTCCGCCTCGGTCGAGGCGCAGATCGCTTTTCTCAAAGAACAACATTTCACAAAAAAGGACGCTTAATGCGTCCTTTTTTTGTACATAATTTTTTGTCGAATTTTTTGACAAATCCGAGAAAAACATGGTATAGTTTGGATAGACACAGTAATTTTTTTTGTACGGGCACCCCTCATTTTTGCGATTCGTAAAAAACCGGTCGGTGTCTGTTTTTTATTTTTGTTTCCAAAATTTTATAAAATATAGAGAGGAGACACTGTTTTGGAGAAGTTCTTTAAGCTCAAAGAGAACAACACCACCGTCCGGACCGAGCTCATCGCCGGTCTCACCACCTTCATGGCCATGGCCTACATCCTCATGGTCAACCCCGGTATGTTCAGCGACCTCGGCACCGTTTCCTTCGGCGCCATCTACATCGCGACTGCCATTTCCGCCGTCATCGGCACCATCCTGATCGGTCTTCTGGCCAACCTGCCCATGGCACAGGCCTCCGGCATGGGTCTGAACGCATTCTTCGTCTACACCGTTTGCTTCGGCCTCGGCTTCACCTATGCCAATGCTCTGATCTTCGTCCTGTTCGACGGCCTTCTGTTCGTCGTTCTGACCGCCACCGGCCTGCGTAAGATCATCTTCGACGCCATCCCCAACCGTGTCCGCAAGATCATCCCCGCCGGTATCGGCCTGTTCATCGCCTTCATCGGCTTCCAGGATGCCGGCATCGTCATCCCCGACAGCTCCACCGGTGTCACCCTCGCTTCCTTTAACCTCCTCGGCTCCGCCACCTGGGGCAGCATCATGCCCATGCTCGTGACCATCGGTGCCCTCATCGCCATCGCCGTCATGTCCAAGAAGGGCGTTCGCGGCGCGGTTCTGTGGGGCGTTCTCGGCGGCACCGCTGCCTACTACATCCTCGGCCTCACCGTCCCCGGCTTCTACACCGATTTCTGGGTTGGCAAGACCATGAACCCCATGCAGTCCTTCGCCGAGTTCAAGGATCAGGCTTTCCTCTCCGTCTTCAAGAGCGGCTTTGATTTCACCGATTATCTCGCTGTTGAGGGTCACAGTGTCTCCGGTCTCGTGATCGCCTTCATCACCACCGCTCTGGCTTTCTGCATGGTCGATATGTTCGACACCATGGGTACCCTCTACGGTGCCTGCCGCGCCGGCGATATGCTCGTTCCCGACGAAAAGGGCGAGCTTGTTGTCCCCCGCATGAACCGCGCTATGCTGGCTGATGCCATCGCCACCTGCACCGGCGCTATCTGCGGCACCTCCACCGTTACCACCTACGTCGAGTCCTCCGCCGGTGTCGGCGCGGGCGGCCGTACCGGTCTTTCCGCCATGTTCACCGCGCTGTTCTTCTTCATCGCGCTGTTCCTCGCTCCCATTGCGGCGCTGATCCCCTCCTGCGCTTACGCCGCTGCTCTGATCTACGTCGGCATCCTGATGATGGGCTGCGTGAAGGATCTTCAGTGGGAGAACCCCACCGTGGCTCTGCCCTCCTTCCTCACCCTCGTTGTCATGCCCTTCACCTACAACATCTCCTATGGTATCGCTTTCGGCCTGATCTCCCACGTCATCATCCGCATCTTCCGCGGCAAGGTCAAGGAAGTCTCCGCTGCCACCTGGGTCATCACGATCCTCTTCGCGGCCATGTTCTTCCTCACCCACTGATACCAAGCAACTGACACAAAAGCACCCCATCGGCAATCGCCGATGGGGTGTTCTCTTTATAAACGCTATCGGTTAATTTCTCAATCCGTAGTTTTCGATGACGTAGTCCATGTCCTTGTCGCCGCGGCCGGAGAGATTGATGAGGATAGAGCCGTGCTTCATCTCCTTCGCAAGGCGCAGGGCGTGCGCCACCGCGTGGGCGGACTCGATGGCGGGGATGATGCCCTCCATGCGGGAGAGCTTGAAGAAAGCGTCGATGGCTTCCTCGTCGCTGACCACGTCGTACTTCACGCGGCCGAGGTCGTGCAGGAAGGCGTGCTCGGGACCGGAGGAGGGATAGTCGAGACCGCTCGCAACGGAATAGACCGGCGCGGGCTCGCCGTTTTCGTCCTTGAGCATGATGGAGTTGAAGCCGTGCATGATGCCCTCGCTGCCGTACATGAGCGACGCGGCATGATCGCCCAGCTTCGGCCCGCGGCCGGGCGGCTCCACCCCGTAGATCTCCACGGGGTCGTTGAGGGAGCCGGAGAAGAAGCCGGCCGCATTGGAGCCGCCGCCGACACAGGCAGTGATCGCGTCGGGCAGCTCGCCCGTCATCTCCACGAACTGCTCACGCGCCTCAATGCCGACGATGTGCTGGAAATCACGCACCATCAGCGGGAAGGGGTGCGGCCCGAGCACCGAGCCGATGCAGTAGATGCAGTCCTTGTACTCGCGGGCGTAGGCGGCGAAAGCGGCATCCACCGCCTCCTTGAGCGTCTGCAGTCCCTCCGTGACCTCGATGACGTTCGCGCCGAGGATCTTCATGCGCGCCACGTTCGGTGCCTGCTTTTTGATGTCCACCGCGCCCATGTAGATGTCGCATTCCAGACCGAAATACGCCGCCGCCGTCGCCAGCGCCACGCCGTGCTGTCCCGCGCCGGTCTCCGCGATGACCTTTTTCTTGCCCATGAATTTCGCCAGCAGCGCCTCGCCCATGCAGTGGTTGAGCTTGTGCGCGCCGGAGTGGTTCAGGTCCTCGCGCTTGGCGTAAAGCTGCACATCCCCGATGGAGTTCGACAGGCGCTCCAGATGCGTCACGGGCGTGGGGCGGCCCTGGAATTCCTTGCGGATGCGGCGCAGCTCGCTGATGAATTTGCGGCTTTTGCAGATGGTGAAATAGGCCTCGGTGATATCCGCCATCGCCTGCTTCAGCTCCTCTGAGACGTAGCAGCCGCCGTATTTGCCGAAATAGCCGTTCACGTCCGGATAGTTCTTGAAATAGGTCTCAAAATCCACACCGTTCATTACCATGATTTTTTCTCCTTATATCCATAATTTTTTGTAAATCATCAAAAACTCACGCTAACCTTCAAATTCGTTTTCGGGGCAGTTTTGCCGCCTCGAAAACTCCCGGAAGCGAGCGAGGCGAGCTCTCGCGCCGACCAAGCGACCATAGGAAGCGCGATAAGCGCGAGTCCTCGCTTGAAAACGGAGTTATCAAGCGAATACAAAAATGTCCCGACAGGTCGTTTTGACCTGTCGGGACAGAAATAACGATTCTGCGGTGCCACCCGACTTGACGATCCTGCGATCGCCCGCTTTGCCCGTACTGTCATACGGCGGCATTTGATAACGGAGCGCCCTGCTCCGGCTCGCATTGGCGGGAATACCCCGCGATCCGCTCGCCCTCAGGAGTCCATTCGCTGCCCCCGTCCGTACCACAATCCCAGCTGCTGCGGCTCTCTCTGACGGTCTTTGGAGCAGTTACTCCTCTCCCTCAACGGTTTGATTCGATTACGCGAGATTATACCATTGACATCCGAAGCTGTCAACACATCTGCGTCATTTTTCCGCGATTTTGGATTTCCCCGCGTTGCGGCGCACGCTCTCGATCCCCTGACGGCAGAGCTCCTTGGACGTATAGCCGCCGCCCTCGGCGATGACCTTGCCGTTGCGGGCGCAAAGGCGGTAGCAGTAGCGGCGTTTTTTGTCCCGATAGAGCTCAAATTTCGGGTTGGGCTGCGGCTCAAAATCCTTCAGCGTCTGATCCTCGAGATGAGCCGCCGGCGCATTGCGGCGCACGCTTTCGATGCCCTTGAGGCAGGCACCCTTTAAGGCATAACGCGAGCCGGTGAGGATGGTCTCCTTGTTGGCCGCGATCAGTTCAAAATAAAACGCATCCGCGTCGGAATGAAGCAGATATTTTCCCATGGCGCACTCCCATATCTATCGCAAAGCCCCCGCAGTCGGGTGCTGTTAGTTCTTTCACATATAGAGTATCACAGCCGCCGGCATTTGACAAACACTAAATCCTGTTTTTTTGCGAAAAATTTGGAACGCTTTTTTGTCAAAAAAGTCATGCGATTTACAGGCATTTCCATCCCCTCAATTTTCATTTTCAAATTCTTAAAAAAGTGTTGACTTTCGCTCCGTTCTACAGTACAACAACAGCAGAATACCAAGCCATAAGGAGGAGACTATGAAAAAGCTATGTGCTCTGTTCCTCGCACTGCTCATGCTGTGCGCTCTGTTTGCCGGATGCGGTAAGACGGCCGAGGCAGCGGAACCCGCTTTGGCATCCGAAGCCGCACCCCTGAGTGCCCCCACAGCAGCGGATGCTGCCGCGCCCGCGGATAAGCCGGCCTCCGGCGAGCCCTCGGGTGAATCGTCCGGCGAAAGCAAGACCTTCACCTACACCCCCTATTGGGACGAGAGCAATCTCAAAACCGCCGTCGGCGGCGAGCTCCTGTTCTTCGGCGACATCCATGACTACGAGGACGACTACTTCTATTACGATGCCCAGACCGGCGAGGCCCGCGGTGTATTCTCCTATCTGAAGAACTACGATAAACACCCCGGGATGTACGTCTGCATCGGCGACTATCTCCAATCCACCTCGGACATCACGCAGGCACCCAATGTGTTCACCAAGTGCCTTGAGCGCATTCAGGCGTGGGACGGCGGCGACGCGCCGCTGATCTCCGTCATGGGCAACCACGAAAACTCCACCCCCTCCTACGACGGGCTGGACGGCGAGCAGGTCTTTGAGCGCACCGTCGGCAACAACAACTACGGTCTGGTCGCGCAGGGCGTGGACGAGGCGGGTCAGCCGCTCTACTATGTCGTCGCCTTCGGCTGTGCCCACACGCAGGAATACGATACCGCCGGTACCCGCGCCACCGCCTCCAACAAATACTGGGTTAACCCCGACGAGATCGCGGCGCTGGACGAGACTCTCGCCGCCATTTACGGCGAGGACGGTACGCAGAACGTCGGTGTCCCCACCTTCATCGACGCGCATCTGCCCGTCCACTACTACACCAGCGAGCGCTGGGCGGAGAACAGCGCCGACCTGCTCGACGTTCTGAACAAATACCCCTACGTCGTCTACGTCTGGGGACATACCCACTCCGAAAAAGACCCCTACTACGGCACCGTGAAGCTGCCCGGCAGCACTCTCGTTCCCTACGCGACGCTCGATGCCCTCGATGCGAGCGGCGAGTCGGCCGCCGAGGAGATCAACTTCACCTACGTCGCCTGCGGTTGCGTGCGCGGCAATCAGATCTCCGACAGTGCGCTGGAGGACTCCGAGCGCGCGCTGTATGTGACCGTGGACGGCAGCAAGCTCTCCTTTGAATACTGCGGCCGCGACGGCGAGATCTTCGATCGCACGAAGCTCACCTCACCGCTCGATACCACCTACTATGAACAGTTCACCACGCTCGGTGCTTCCTCCGCCGCGGGTCTCACCATTGACCTCGCGGATGTGACGGACAGCAGCACCGTGCAGCGCGGCGACTTCTTCCTCGACCGCCCCGTGATCGGTGCCTCCGCCGAGCCCGCCGTCAGCTTCTCTGACCGCTACACAACGGAGACCCGCTGGCTCGACGCGCAGGGCGAGGAAGTGACCGCCTTTGAAGCCGGTGAAAGCTACACCGCCGAGCTCACGCTGACCGCCGCCGAGGGCGTAAGCTTCGACCTCACCGGCGAGGATGTCTATCTCTTCGACAGCTCTGCCGTGCTGATCCCCGGCCGCTATATCACTACCGTCGATACACTGACCGCCGCCGACGGAAGCAGCGTCGTGATCACCGTCAACTTTGCCTCCACGCCCATCATGGCCGCCGCTCCGCTTGAGCCGGTGCAGACCGTGGAGGAAAACAAACCGTACGCCATCGTCTCCGCAAGCGAGCTCTACCTCAGCTCCTGCACCACCGCCGACTGCATCCGCGAGGGCGACCGGCTCATGACGGAGCTTCCCGCCGACAAAGCCACCTGGAGCTTCGTCCCCTGTGAGGGCGGCTATCTGCTGCAAAACGCGAACGGAGCCTATATGACCCTCGGCGTGAACGGCCCGCACATCGTCCTCACGCCCGTCAAGGCGCTGACCGGCGCGGAGTGCTGCGTGTGGAACGTGGCCGACGGCGCGCTGAGCATCGCCTACAACGGCACGCCCTATTTCCTCAAATATACCGCCGGTGCCTTTGCGCTGGCCGCCGGTGCGGACGACAGTGTCTGCCGTCTCTACGCCGCCGAATAAACGCACACAGAAAAGTCCTCTGTCCGAGCCATTCGGACAGAGGACTTCTTATATTCAAAACCAGTTTACATAATATTATCAGGTGTATTGCTGCGTGTTCACATCCACGACACCGCGGGTCGTCAGCCGGACGGCGGGGATCACGGGCAGCGACATGAAGCTCAGTGTCATAAAGGGGTCGATGTCGCGGCTCACGCCCTGCGCGAAGGCGGCGGCCTTGGCGGTCTCCAGCTTCTCGTTCAGCACCGCGAGCGGCTCCTCGCTCATCAGTCCCGCGATGGCGAGCTCCACCTCTCCCGTCATGCTGCCGCCGTCCGTCACGGCGATGCCGCCGCGGTTTTCGATGACGCGGTTGGCAGCCGCCGCCATATCCTCCTCGGAGCAGCCGACGACGATGAGGTTGTGGGAGTCGTGGGAAATGCTGGTCGCCACTGCGCCGCGCTTCAGTCCGTAACCGGAAAGATAGCCGATACCGATATGACCGGTGTTGCGGTGGCGCTCCACGACGGCGATTTTCAAAATATCCCTGTCGAGGTCGATCGCCGTGGCGTAGCCGCAGTCGCGGGTGACGATCTCGCCCGGGATCATACCGATCACGCTGCGGGGGCGTGCATCGCAAAAGTCCTGCGCCGACAGCGTTTTGACGCGGAAGGTATCGTGCGAATGCTCCACGAGATAGGGCTTGATGACGGGTGTCTCCGGCTCACGCAGCACGCCGTTTTCGTATTGCAGCACGCCGCGTTTGAACACCTGCTGCACCGTGAAGCTCTCGAAGCTGTCGATGACGACAAAATCCGCCAGATACCCGGGCGCGATCGCGCCGCGGTTATTCAGCGCGAAGTAACGCGCCGCGTTATGCCCTGCGACCTTGACGACGGAGATCGGGTCAGCCCCCAGCTCGATGGCCCGCTTCACGATGGTGTCGATGTGTCCCTTATGAAGCAGGTCGCTCGGGTGCTTGTCGTCGCAGCAGAACATACAGCGGTCGGCGAACTGCGGCTGCAAAAGCGGCAGCAACGCCTCCAGATTGTGCGCCGCCGTGCCCTCGCGGATCATGATATACTGTCCGCGCTCGAGCTTCGCCATCGCGTCCGCCGCGCTGTAGCACTCGTGGTCGGAGTAGATGCCGGCGGTGACGTAGGCGTTGAGATCGTTGCCCTGCAGATCGGGCGCGTGACCGTCGATCTTCTTGTGGTGCGCCTGCGCCGCAACGATCTTGGAGATCACGTCCGGGTCGTTGTGGATGACGCCGTAGGCGTTCATCATCTCGGCAAGTCCCTGCACGCGGAAGTCGGATCGTAGCCATGTCGTTCTGTGAGCCAA
>JAZUEL010000007.1:0-2381 GCA_045640125.1 Oscillospiraceae bacterium | reverse complement strand
GCTCGTGGAGATCGAGGCAGAGCAGAGCGTGGATTCGCGCATCGCCGAGCCAATCAAAAAGCTTCTGGCGGATGCCCGCGCTGCTGGCTATACCGACATTTATTTCTGCTCCGGCTACCATTGCCGGTCAGACCCAGCGCGAAGGGGCACTGCTGCATCATGGAGGTGGCGTAGTTGTCCTCGGTGCTGTAGGGCACCAGCTCCTCGTCATTGAAGGACTGGATGTAGGTGTTGTTGACGGTGACATCCGCCTTGCTGCCCGCCCAGATGGCACTGCGCAGCGCGCCGCCGGTGACGAAGCTGGAGTCCTCCACGGTGAGCTTCATCTCGCCGCTCGCGATGACCGCGCAGCCCTCGCCGGTGAAGTCGTCGCCGCCCTTGCCGAACGCGACAAAGTCGGAGTCGGAGATGGTCAGCTCGCCGGCATTGCCGTACACGGCGGAGAAGTAGTCGCCGTCGGAGACGAAGTTCATGCCGGACACGGTGGTGTCGGTCACGACGCAATCCGCACCCTGCGCCGCCGTGACGGATTTGGCTTCTTCATAGCCGTCCTCGTCGAAGTAGGCCGCCGCGGTGTAGGCGAAGGGACCGATCAGGCTGCCGGCATCGTCGCCGAACTTGGAGTTGCCGGAGGAGGCAGTGTTGCCCTTTTCCACGAGCGTGATCTCGCAGTCGCCGAGGAAGCTCACGTTCGCGGCGTTGTAAAGGTCCTCCTGCACGCCGTCCACGGTCAGAATGGCGGTGTAAAGCGCGGGATCGACCTCGATCTCGCCGCCGTCATAGACGATCTTGGTGACGTTGCAGAACAGGGTGGAGTCCACATAGTCCGCATATTCCTCGGCGGTCTCCACGGACTCGACGGTCAGGCTGCCGCCGCGCCAATGGGTCCCGTCGACCTGCGCGAAAGGCGTTGCCTCCGCCGCTGCCGGTGCCACGCCGTCCACGGTGATCTCCACGGAACACGCCGTGAGCGCAAACACCATGCACAGGGACAGGATCAGTGCTAATGCTTTTTTCATGTTTCCTTTCCTTTCTTTTTTGCTTATTGTCAGTTATCGTATGACCCGTAGTAGGTGAGGAATTCCTCCAGACAGATGCCGTTTTCCATGATATACTCCGCCGCGGTTTTGCCCACATAGCGCAGGTGCCAGGGCTCATATTCCACGCCCGTGATGCCGGTCTTGTCCGCGGGGTAGCGGATGATGAAGCCGTATTCCGTGCAGTGCTGCTCGAGCCAGAGCATCAGCCCGCTGCCGCCGATATAGGGCTCCATATCCTGCTCGTAGCTCTCGAGGATATCCGCCGACAGACCGAGCTGATGCTCGCTGGAGCCGGGCGCGTTGACGGCTTTTTTTGTCATCGCCATGGCTTCATCCTGCGTGTAGCCCTGATTCATATAGTCCCAGATATGATTCCAGTAGATCTGATGCTGGATCTCGTAGCTGCGGTAGCCGGAGCAGAAATAGATGTCGGTATAGCCAGCAGCGCGGGCATCCGCCAGAAGCTTTTTGATTGGCTCGGCGATGCGCGAATCCACGCTCTGCTCTGCCTCGATCTCCACGAGCTCCGGCGGTGCAAAGTCCTCCGACAGGCGGTGGGCATCGTTGGCGATCTGGTATTCCCAGCTTGTGAGGTCGAGATCCGGCAGATGGAGATCGGGTGTCGGCTGCGGGGTGGGGGTCGGGTCCGGTGCCTCCGCCGCCTGCATGATGTAGACGACCTTCTGCACCAGCTTCTCCCGCGGCTTCGCGAACAGGCCGAAGTAGAGCATGAACGCCGCCGCAAGCCCCAGCACCGCTACTACAAAAACGGTTTTCGCTTTTGTTTTCCGTGTCTCCCTGCTTTTTACCGCCATAGAATCAATACCGTGTTTCCCTTTCATTTATACGATATACATTATAAGGAAAGCCCGGGCATTTGTAAAGGAACATTTTGCGGGCGAAAGACAGAAAAAAAGTATATTTTCCGCTTGACTTTGCGCGCGCTGTCATATATAATGGCAAAGCTGAATTTCATAAGAAGTTCGACCCGAGACGTGGAGAAGTCGCGTAGTTTGGTCGAGCGCGCACGATTGGAAATCGTGTATACCCCAAAAGGGTATCGAGGGTTCGAATCCCTCCTTCTCCGCCAAAGTTCCGGCATCCGTTTCTGCGGATGCCGGATCTTTTATATGGAATGTCCGGAGGGATTCGAACCCTTTGTCATCCCCGAGCGGTTCCGCCGCAGGCGGGAGCGAGTGGGGACATCCACGCCGCGAAGCGCCGAAGGGCGCTTCGGATCCCTCCTTCTCCGCCAAATTCCCAAAGCTTGAGGCTTTGGGAATTTTTCTTTCCAAACTGACAAACAGAGCCCCGAGATTCCGGCCCTGGTTGTCGGTCCTA
>JAZUEL010000006.1:0-13431 GCA_045640125.1 Oscillospiraceae bacterium | reverse complement strand
GCAATCTGAACGGCTACAACGAGATGATCTACCTCGCCATGGCGAAAAACCACGCTGACGAGGACCCGCGGCTTCTCGTGAAGCTGCTGCGCTGCGGCGAGTTCGCGGGACTCATTGAGCTGGACAAAAAGCGCGACCCCGCGGCGGGCTGGATCAGTCTCATCTACATGAAGCCCGAATACCGCGACCGCCGACTGGGCGTGCAGCTTCTGGGGCACGCCGTGAGCTACTTCCGCGAGCTGGGTTTTGAAAAAATACGCCTGCACGTTTCCAAGACGAACACCGCCGCCATCGGCTTTTACGAATACAACGATTTTGTCAAGATCGCGTCTGTACCCGGGGTCGGCGGCGAGCTGTGGCGCATGGAAATGGACATCCGTCCCCGCGTCTGGACGCTGCCATGACCAGACCCTACACCCACAGCCGGTGGGCGCGGCTGACGGAGCCGCCCGTGGTGAAGCGGCTCGATATTCCGCGGGGGCGGCGCATCCTCGCCGTTTCGGATGTCCACGGCAACCTCGCCTATCTCAAAGGCTTGCTGCAAAAGGCGGCGTTCGGGCGGGAGGACACGCTCATCCTCGTCGGGGACATTCTGGAGAAAGGCCCCGACCCGCTCGGCACACTCCGCTATATTATGGCTTTGTCCGAAGAATATGATGTACATACGCTCTGCGGCAACTGCGATTTCTGGCAGGATTTCTGCGACAACGAGCCGGACGAGCGCATGGATGCGTGGTACATCCAATACCTCGTCGGCAAAAACAAGGGCTGGGGCGACGGCATCATCGCTCAGATGCTCCACCTGTTACAGATCCCCATCGCACCGGACATGGACTTGGCCGCCGCGAAGGATGCCGTGCGGGAGCGCTTCAAGCCCGAGCTTGACTTCCTGCGCTCGCTGCCGCACATCATCGAGACGGACGATTATGTGTTCGTCCACAGCGCCTATGTGCCGGAGCGCGGGGCCTTCGCCTGCATGAAAACGGACAAATACCGCTGCGAGGCGAAGCCGCATGAGAAGTGGACGATCGTGGGGCACTGGCCGCTGGTGCTCTACCGCGAGGACATCACCTGCGCCGAGCCCATCATCGACGAGGCACTGCGGCTCGTGAGCATAGACGGCGGCTGCGTATTAAAAGACGACGGGCAGCTCAATGCGCTCGTCCTGCCGGAAATGACCTGCATCCGCTACGACAACTTCCCCGTCCGGCGCGTGAAATCGGCGCAGACGGCAAACGAGCGGCACTACTATATCCGCCACGGCGACAATCTCGTAAAACTGCTCGCGGACGACGGCGAGTTCTGCCGCGTGCGGCATCTGCGCACGGGCTACGAAATGGAAACACTGTCGTCGAATCTTCTCAAGCCGGACGGCGACAACTGGCGCGTAAACGACTGCACGGACTATCGCCTGCCGCTGGAGGCGGGGGACGAAATCTCCGTGGTCGCGGTGACGAGCCGCGGCATCCAATGCAAAAAAGACGGCATATCAGGTTGGTATTATGGCGAACTGGAATGATTTTTTACCCATATCAAAACAGGATATGGAGGCTCGCGGCTGGCAGGATTACGATTTTCTGCTGGTGACGGGCGATGCCTACGTCGATCACCCGAGCTTCGGCGCGGCGGTGATCGGGCGAGTGCTGGAGCGCGAGGGCTACCGCGTGGCGGTGCTGGCGCAGCCCGCGTGGCACGATGCGGATGCCTTCCGCGCCATGGGTCGCCCCCGCTACGGCGTTTTGATCGGCGCGGGCAATCTCGACTCCATGGTGGCGCATTACACCGCCGCCAAGCGCCGCCGCAGCGAGGATTTTTATTCCCCGGGAAAACAGGCGGGACTGCGCCCCGACCGCGCTGTTATTGTCTACGCAAACCGCGCCCGCGAGGCCTTTCCGAATCTGCCCGTCGTCATCGGCGGTCTCGAGGCGAGCCTCCGCCGCTTCGCGCATTACGACTACTGGGACAACAAAATTCGCCGCAGCGTCCTGCTCGACAGCAAGGCGGACATCCTCTCCTACGGCATGGGCGAGACCTCTATGACGAAGATCGCGCACCGGCTGGAGAAAGGGCTTTCCCTCGACGGCATCGCCGGTACGGCGACGGTGCAGGCAGCGCCGCCCGCCGACGCGCTCATCCTGCCCTCGTATGAGGAGGTCTGCGCCGACAAGACCGCCTACGCCCGCTCCGTGCGCACGGAATACGACGAGCATGACCCCGTGCGCGGCAAGATCCTCGCCCAGAAGCACGGCGAGCGCTGGCTCGTGGTGCAGAAGCCCGCCATGCCGCTGACGACCAGAGAGCTCGACGCGGTGGCGGCGCTGCCCTACACCCGCGAAGTGCACCCCATGTACGACGCGATGGGCGGCGTGCCCGCCATCGAGGAGGTGCGCTTTTCCGTCATCCACAACCGCGGCTGCTTCGGCGGCTGCAATTTCTGCGCCCTCGCCTTTCATCAGGGGCGCATGATCACCTCCCGCAGCCACGAGTCCGTAATCGCGGAGGTCGAGGCCATGACGCGCCATCCGCTCTGGAAGGGCTATGTCTCCGACATCGGCGGTCCCACCGCCAACTTCCGCCATCCGAGCTGCCAGAAGCAGCTCAAGCACGGTATGTGCCCGAACAAGAGCTGCCTTGCGCCCACGCCCTGCCCGAATCTCGACGCGGACGAGTCGGATTATTCCGAGCTTCTGAAGAAACTGCGGGCGATCCCGGGCGTGAAAAAGGTCTTCGTGCGCTCCGGTGTGCGCTTTGACTATGTGATGCAGGACAAGTCCGGCGCTTTTCTGCGCGAGCTCTGCGACCACCACATCTCCGGTCAGCTCAAGCTCGCGCCGGAGCACTGCGTGGACAACGTCCTGTGGTACATGGGCAAGCCGCCCGTGCGGGTCTATGAGCAGTTCATCGGGCGCTATCAGAAGCTGAACGAGAATTTGGGCAAAAAGCAGTACGCCGTGAGCTACCTCATGTCGAGCCACCCCGGCTCGCGGCTCGAGGACGCGGTGAAGCTGGCGCAGTATCTCAAGGCGCACCATATGCGGCCCGAGCAGGTGCAGGACTTCTATCCCACGCCGGGCACGATGAGCACCTGTATGTACTACTCCGGCATCGACCCGCGCACGATGGAGCCGGTGTATGTCGCCAAGACGGAAAAGGAAAAGGCGATGCAGCGTGCGCTGCTGCAATACACCGACCCGAAGAATCACAAGCTGGTGGTCGAGGCGCTCAAAGCCGCCGGACGCGAGGATCTCATCGGCACCGGTCCGCAATGCCTCGTCCGCCCCTACGCGCCGAAAAAGAATACAACAAAAAAATCTCCGCCCCACGTCAGATGAAAGCTTCCTTTCAAAATCGCAACCGCTTCGCTGGGTTGCGATTTTGTTTTTCTTGACAGACGCAAAAACACCTCTCCAATCGGAGAGGTGTTTTTGAATCTAACATTCATCCACGCACGGCAATGGATTTTCGCGCGAGACGATCCCGAGCCCGCGCAGGCAGTACCGTGTGTACGGCAAGCGGGCGCGGGAATGTATTCGCTCGAAAAGGCAAGCCGCCCGATTATGACCAAAAGGCCCAGATAAAGAGGTATCCAATCACTACCGCCGTCAGGGTAAAGGGAACGCCGATGCGGAAAAAGTCGGAGTTTTTGACCTCGTAGCCCTCCTTGCGGAGGATGCCGATACCCGCGACGTTGGCGCTCGCGCCGAAGGGCGTGATGTTGCCGCCGAGCGTCGCGCCGGAGAGCAGCCCGAAATACAGCACCACGGGGTCGATGCCGAGGCGCAGCGCGATCCCCTGCACCACGGGCAGCATCGCCGCCACATAGGGGATGTTATCCACAAAGGCGGAGATGATGACCTAGGCAAAGACGATGAGCGTATACAGCCCGAACACGCCGCCGCCGACCGAGGCAAACCAGTCGGCAATGGCATCGATGATACCGGCGGCACGGATGCCCGCGATGACGATGAACAGCCCCGCCAGCATCCCGAGCGTCGCCCAGTCCATCTCCTTCGCCACGAGTTTCAGATCGCCCACGCTCCGCTTCCGGATACAGCCGCGCACCAGACCGATCACGCACAACGTCAGGCAGATCAGACCGTTTTTGATGCCGTCCACATAGGGGATCTTGAAAAAGGACGCGAAGATCAGAAGCGCCACGACGGCGATCATCAGATAGCCGGGAACATAGTCCGCGACCTCCGTCATGCGCTCGCTCGTCACGGGCGCTTTTTCCTTGCGGAACAGCCAGCGCAGAATGAACGCCGTGCCCAGCGCACCGAGCTCCACCGCCCAGAAGATGGAGGGTCTGCCCCGCCACCAGATAAAGTCCACGAAGCTCATACCGGCGTAGCCGCCGAGCAGGATGCTCGTCGTGTCGCCCACCAGTGTCGCCGCGCCCTGCAAATTCGAGGACACCGCGATGGCAATGATGACCGGCACGGGGTTGAGCTTGAGCTTTTTGCAGATCTCCAGTCCCACAGGTGCCACCATGAGCACCGTGGCGACGTTGTCCACAAAGGCACTCACGACCCCCGCGAACACCGCCAGCATCACCACCGCCCAGCAGGCGTTGCTCACCGATTGCAGCATCATATCCGCCAGCCGCGCGGGCATACCCGTTTCGATGAACAGGGTCACGATGCCCATCGTGCCGGCGATCATCATGATGACGTTCCAGTCGATCGCCCCGAACAGCTCCGACACGGGCAGCACGCCGAAGGCGAGCATACACGCCGCGCCGCCCAGCGCAAACCACACGCGCCAGCGGGAAAACGCCAGCATCCCGACGTACATGGCAATAAAGATTATCAGCGCAACTGTCATATTTCAAAACCTTTCCGTATCTTATCTTATGCACCTTCGCCGCGTCTGCGCCGCCAAACGCCCGGCACAAGCAGCATCAGCACGGGATAAAATTCCAGCCGCCCCAGAAGCATCAGGAAGCACAGCACCAGCTTTTCCGCGCCGTTCCACACGGCAAAGCTCCCGCTCGGCCCGACGAGCCCCAGCCCGGGTCCGACGTTCGACAGGCAGGTCAGAGCACTTGTCAGCGTGGTTTCCAGATCGAGCCCCTGCAGACTCAGCAGCAGAAAGCCCGCCGCCACCGTGCCGAACCACAGCGCGAGATAGCCGCTGACGGCGCGGAGCGTCGCCTCGTCCATGCGCTGCCCGTCCATCTCCACACGCTGCACGCGGCGGGGGAAGATCTGCCGTCTGATCACGGTCGCGGCGTGCTTGAACAAGATCATCACGCGGCTGAGCTTCATGCCGCCCGCCGTCGAGCCCGCGCACGCGCCCGTCACCAGCAGCAGCATCAAGACCGCCTTGGAATAACTCGGCCAGAGGCTGAAATCCGCCGTGGCATAGCCCGTGGTGGAGATGACCGATGCCGTCTGGAAAAAGGCATAGCGCAGCGCCGGCACAAAGCCGCCGTACTGCGGCGCGATGTTGGCGGCGATGGTGCATCCGGCAAAGAGGACGATGCCGATATAGATCCACAGCTCCTCGTTTTTCAGTGCTTTCACGCCGTTTCCGAGCAGCAGCAGATAAAACAGGTTGAAGTTCACGCCGAACAGCAGCATGAACACGGTGATAACGCCGTGGATGTAGGCGCTGACGTAGAAGCCGACGGACGCGGCGTGGATACCGAAGCCGCCGGTGCCGGCGGTGCCGAACGAATGGACGAGCGCATCGAACAGACTCAGGCCGCCGCACAGCAAAAGCACAGTCTCCGCCGCGGTCAGCGCGATATATATAAGGTAGAGGATACGGGCGGTATGACGCATACGCGGCACAAGCTTGCCCTTGACCGGACCGGCCACCTCCGCCCGCATCAGGTGCATACTCCGCTCCTCGCTCATGGGCATGACCGCCAGCATGAACACCAGCACGCCCATGCCGCCGATCCAGTGGGAGAAGCTGCGCCAGAACAGGATGCCCTGTCCCATGCCCTCGATGTCCGCCGCCACGGACGCACCGCAGGTGGTGAAGCCCGAGATGATCTCGAACAGCGCGTCGATATAGTTCGGCATCGCGCCGGACAGTACGAAGGGCAGCGCCCCGACCAGGCTGATCACGATCCAGCTCAGCGCCACGGATACGAAGCCCTCGCGGGCAAAGTACGCCCCCTCCGGCTGCTTCCACGCCCGCAGCACCGCGCCCGCCGCACCCGCGAGCAGCACCGTCCACGCAAAGGGCATCACGCTCTCGCCGTACAGTGCGCACACCGTGAGCGGCAGCAGCATCAGCGCCGCCTCGATCCAAAGCACACGCCCCAGTATGAATCTGACAAAACGATGATTCACGGTCTTATCCTTTCAGAATGTCCCCGAGGTCGCACAGTCCCGGGCGCTCCGACAGCACGATGACGCGGTCGCCCTCCTCGATGCAGTCGCGCCCGCCGGGGATGAAGCACTTGCTGCCGCGGATGATCGCCGCCGCGAGCACGCCTTTTTTCACCGGCATATCTGACAGCGTCACGCCCAGCGCGGAAAAATCGCGCCGCGCGACAAATTCCAGTGCCTCGATCTTGCCGTCCACGATGCGCCGCAGGCTCTCCACGCCGCTGGCATGAGCGGAGTTGTCCAGTCCGCGCACGGCGCGCAGGATCTGCTGCGCGGCGATGTCGCTCGGACGCACGGGCTTTTCCAGCCCGAAGGAATCCGCCAGTGCGAGGAAGTGCGCCTCGTTGATCTTGCAGACGACCTTGCCGACCTTCTGGCTTTTCGCCCACGCCGCCATGATGAGGTTGGTCTCGTCTGAGCCGGTGAGCGCCGCGAAAGCGTCCGTCTCGGCGATGCCCTCCTCCAGCAGCAGGTCGGGCTTCGCACCGTTGCCGCAGACGATCTCCGCCTTTTTCAGATCGTCCCGACACTCGTCGCAGCGCGTCGCGTCCGAGTCCACGATCTTCACGCGCAGACCCATATCGAGAAGCTGCGCCGCGAGGTAGCGCCCCGTATGACCGCCGCCGAGGATCATCACGCTGCGGACGGCTTTTTTATAGATTGCCATGGCCTTGAAAAAGCCGTGTATCTCCTTCGGCGCGCCCAGCACATGGACGGTGTCGCCCTGTTTCAGCACAAAATCGCCCGACGGAATGGCGATCTCCTCGCCGCGCCGCACGCAGCCGATGAGGATGCCTTTGCCGAATTTGGCATGGAAATCCCGCAGGCACAGCCCGCACAGGGGATTGTCCGCCCCTACCGTGAACTCCACCAGCTCCGCCAGCCCCCGCGCAAAAGGCTCCACCATCGTCGCCGAGGGGAAGCGCAGCACGCGCGAGATCTCCCGCGCCGCCGCGAGGTCGGGATTCACCGTCATCATAAGCCCCAGCTCCGAGCGCAGCAGACCCACGTCGCGCGTCCGGTCCGGCGTGCGCACACGCGCCGCCGTCTGCTTCACGCCGAGCTTGCGCGCCGTCATACAGCAGAGGATATTCGCCTCGTCCGAATCCATCACGGCGATCAGCAGCTCCGCGCGGGACGCGCCCGCCAGCTTCAGTGTTTCAATGTCCACGTCGCCGCAGATGGCACTGACATCCAGCGTGCCCGACACCAGCTCGATGCGCTCCTGCAGCCGGTCGATGACCGTGACGCTGTGACCCTCGGCGCAGAGCTGCGCCGCCACGGTATAGCCGACCTTGCCCGCGCCCGCAACAATGATATCCATATCCGTCGCACTCCAAAAATCATAAGAATACAGTACCTTTTAATATACCATCTGCCGCCTGCACCGTCAAGAATGCCCGCCGAAGCATTTGCCGCCGTATCGCGCGCAATTCGCTTTACAACGCGCCGTCAATTTGTTATGATATGGGCAATTACCATTTGAAATCGAGGGAAACACCCATGAAAAGAACGCTTGCACTCCTTTTGTCCCTGTGCCTGCTTCTGGCGCTGTGCGCCGGCTGCGGCAGCAGCAAGATCGAAAGCTACTCCGACGAGGAGGTCGCCGCCGCCGAGGAAGCCGCCGCCGTCGCCCGCGAGCAGAGTGACCCCGTCAACGCTTTCGCCGCCGACACCGTGGTCTGCACCATCAACGGCCGTGACTGCACCTGGGAGGAATACTACTACTGGCTGAACAACTACCGCATGGACATCGAAAACAAGCTCGGTCTCATTGAGGACTGGGATGCCCTCAACGCCTACTACACCTCCAATACCAACGAGGAGGTCGTCCGCTCTCTCGCACAGAGCGAGATGCTCTACTGCCAGCTCATTCTCGGTCTGGCGGACAAGGCGGGCGTGCTCTGTTCAGATGAGGACGCTGCCGCGGAGCTGGCGCTGGAGGCGGATTCCTTCTTCGGTGACGGCAACGGCGAATATTCCGAGGAGGAAAAGCAGGCCTTTGAGGACTATCTGGTCGAGCAGAGGATCAGCTATGATCTCCAGCTTCTCATCGCCAAGGAGCGCATCAGCGAGCAGAATTATTTTGAATATATGACCGCCCAGATCACCGATGACGACGTTCTGGAATGGGCGAATGCGCAGGGCTATATGTCCGCCAAGCACATCCTTCTCATGACCGTGGATTCCCAGACGCGCGAGCCGCTGTCCGATGGAGAGATCGCCGCCGCCGGTGAAAAGGCACAGGAGCTCTATGCCCAGCTCGCCGAAGCGCAGAAAGCGGGTGACGAGGAGGCCTTCCTCGCCCTGTTTGATGAGCTGATGAACGAAAACTCCGCCGACACGGGTCTGGCCCTGCACCCCAACGGCTATGTGTTCCTGCCCGGGGAAATGGTCAGCGAGTTTGAGACCGCCGTGCAGGAGCTGGACGAAAACTACGCCATGAGCCAGCCCGTGGAATCCCCCTACGGCTGGCACATCATCCTCCGTCAGCCCCTTGATCCCGACGAGGTGCTGGGGCAGAACAGCTACGGCTATGACGTGACGCTGCGGGATTACGCGCTGAACAACATCTTCTCCGCCGCCAATCAGGACGAGGCCGCCGTCGCGGATATTCAGTGGGCGGACGGCTTTGAGGAACTCGACCTCGCCGCCCTGTTCGCCACCGTGGAATAACAGCTCAATATCGGCACGCCGCAGACCGAAATTCGATCTGCGGCGCTTTTCATACCACATCTTCCGATTTTCGTCAAAATCACCACAAAATATCGCAGTTTTTGGATGCCGTCACAGCGCTAAATCGCTTGACATTTGTTTCACTCTCCCTCTAAAATCAAGGTGGAACTACATTTTATAAGGAGGAATACCACGTGAAAAAACTGCTGAGTGTCCTGCTGGCTCTCTGCATGGTGCTGAGTCTGGCAGGCGTGTCCATGGCAGCGTCCGGCGAAGCATCCGGCGAAGCTGTGAACCCCAACGCCGTCATCCTGACCGAGACCACCGTTTTCAAAGACGGCCTCACGCTCGACGAGGATAACGCCTACGCCGCTGAAGACGGCTATTGCGTCATCATGACCGTGGACGGTGTCACCACCGCCCAGAAGGCCGGCACCTACAAGGGCGAGGTCGTCCTCGAGGTCGTGCCCATGACCGCGAGCAACAACGGCTCGCAGGACTTCTCCACCAAGAGTCTCATCACCAAGGCCGGTGACAAGCTGATCGTAGCCGAATCCGCCGTCAACGGCAACATCGACGAAAAGGGCATCGCCTCTGCGGAGATCACCGCCGACAGCCCCAACATCTCCGTCGTCACCGTGAACTCCGGTGAATACGAGATCGCCGATTCCAGCTTCCACATTCTCCAGACCGGCAACCATGCCTCCGGCGGCAACGACTTCACCGGCGACGGCTGCGCCATTGCCGTGACCGGCGACACCGTGGCGCGCGTGAAGAACGTCGACATCGTGGGCGACGGTGTCACCCGCACGAGCCTGTTCGGCGGTCTCTCCACCCGCTATGAGTACCCCACCGTCTATGTCTCCAACTGCAACTTCACCGCCACCGGCGATGCCGAGGGCGAGGACTGCGCCGTCTGGGTCCTGGGTCTGCACGGTGTCGTGCGCACCTGCCAGTTCTGCGACTACTACGACATCTACTACCTTGACACCGTCATCAAATCCTTCGGCTGGGCCTGCCTGTCCGTGGACGGCACCGAGGATCCCTATCCCGAAGACCTTCAGGAGTTGACCGACGCTTACGTCGAGGGCAAGGGCTACGCCAACGCCTCCGGTGAGATCATGGATCTGGACGAGTTCGCCGTCGCGGCACTCGGCATGACCGATGAGTACCTCGCCGCGCTGGCCGCCGTCAAGACCGAGGCCGACCTCGAGGCGCTGCCCCAGTCCAACGATACCAGTCTCTACTACTTCGCGGGCAAAAACACCCTCGTCGGCTGCGAGCTCGACATCACTGACATGGATGTTCGCACCGGCTACTCCTCCTACTCCATCGGCGCCAACATCAACGTCTACTCCGACTGCCTTGTGAACGCCGACTACGGCAACGTCGAGGCCAACGAATACGCCTCCTCCGCCTACGTCAACGGCACCGAGGTCAACGCGCGCAAGAGCATCGTTATGTGCCACTCCAACGCCGGCGGCATCACCTTCTGCGCCGATTCCACCCTCAACGCCGGCGAGATCGCCTTCCTCTACAAGGGCACCGGCGACGGCTACACCCAGGACAATCTGGACAGCGATGCCGCTTCCGCCGACATGATGATGGGTGCCACCGGCTCCAACCTCTTTGTCCGCAACTGCAAGATCGACGCGCCCGTTCTGGTCGTGGCCATGGACTCCGACGACCCCGGTGCGCTCGGCGGCACCATCGTGGACTTCAACGATGAGATCTGCACCGAGAAAGACGAAAACTTTGACGTGTTCTCCGCTGAAAACTGGGGCCCCGCCTCCACGATGATGTGGTCGCACGGCGCAGGCTACAACTACAACGAAGCCGTCACCGCCTACTTCCAGGACTGCACCGGCGAGACCGCGCTTAACGGTGACGTGTTCAACTGCCATCAGTTCACCTCCAAAAACCTCATTTTCACGCTCGACAACTCCGAGCTGACCGGCGCTATCTCCTCCGGCTGGTGCGAGCATGAGGTCAACGGTGTCGATCGTCTGCTGGCCTTCGGCGAAGAGCCCTACACCACCGAGGACGGTCTGGTCTACGGCTGCCGCGAAAATCTCGGCAAGGTCGCCTGCTACGCCGCCGAGACCGTCAACAACGGCCTCATCCTCACGCTTAAAAACGGCGCTGTCTGGAACGTCACCGAGACCAGCTATGTCTCCGTTCTGAACGTCGACGAGACCTCCACCGTCAACGGCACCGTCACCGTGCTTCCTAACGGCATCATCAAAGTCGAGCCTCTGGCGGGTGCTGCTTCCGCTGCGGGCGACACCTCCGAGGCCGCCTATCAGGAATACCTGCACCAGTGGCTCATCGCCGAGGACGAGGTCAACGAGACCATGACCGAGGACATCCGTGAAAACGAGTTCATGCCCCTCATCTACGCCGGCGACTACGAGACTTTCCCCGCCGAGATGCTGTGGAACGGTATGCTGAACAACGGCTCGCCCCTGACCTATGAGGAATGGGCGGCACAGCAGGGCGGCGCGGCTGCTCCCGCCGGCATCGTGCCCGGCACCTACACCGCCGACGGCAACACCCTCGTCATCAACGACGACCTTACCTTCACCATGTCCAAGACCGGCGAGAACATGGACGGCGCGGGCTTCAACCTCACCGTCACCGGCACCGCCGAGTCCGGCGACTTTGTCGTGACCGGTCTGTTCGACGGCGATCTCGACCTCATGTCCCTCGCCACCGAAGATCAAATTGCCAACGACACCGCATCCGTCCGCGCGACCTACGTCAACGGCTGATCCCAACCCCCTGTACATCCTCCGGCTTACACGCCGGAGGATGTTTTTTATGCCTCTCTTGGGGGAGGTGCCCACAAAGTGGGCGGTGGGGGTAGATTCAGAAAGGTTTCTGTTTACTTATTAACATAAAGGTGTTAAAATTAGTTGTTACTTAATTTTGAAAGGAGCGCGCCCCATGAAACTTCGCAAGATTCTTGCCCTCGCGATGGCTCTGTGCATGGTTTTGAGCCTCGGCGCTTTTGCGTCCGATATGCCCGACACCTCCAAGGGCGGCAAAGCCACCAGCGCACCCCCCGACAACTCCACGCTGGCCATGAATATTCTCGGCACCCGCGCCGCCGTGTCCATCGACTACTCGGAGGAGACCGGCTACAGCCTCCAAAACAACATCACCGATGCCTACGATGTGGAATTCCAGCAGGAGCTGACCGTGCCCGAGCTGGGTGCCTCCTATGAAATGGGCGGCATTCGCATCGAATGCGCCAGTATCGACTGGGATGCGGAAAACACCGTCGGCAACTCCGGCATCGTCATCAATGCCCGCACCGACGACCAGACTCTCTACACCTTCGGCGGCGACGAGGACTTCTACGAAGCCCCCGACGGCAAGAGCTACAACTCCCTCATCGTCATGCGCTATGACGAGAACGAGGAGCAGCCCGAAGATGCCAAAGAGACCGCCGCCGGTGTCGCCATCGGCTTCAACGGCAAGTCCATCGAGATGAAGAACGTCTATGTGGAATCGAACGGCACCGGCCGTCCCTCTGTCCACATTCCCTCCAAGACCCGCGACAAGAACGCCACGCAGCTCCCCGACCTCATTTGCGTGGACTCCACCTTCATCAACCACGACACCCGCGCCCTGCTGCTCATGGGCGGCGACGTATGGTTCCTCAACTCCGCCGTCTACACCAACGCCTGGGGCGGCCTGAGCTACGACAACACCTCCACCACCATGTACGTCGTGAACTCCGATGTCCAGAACATCGGCACCGGCGGCTACGCCATTTACGATGCTGCGGGCTGCACCGCTTATGTCTACGGCAGCAAGGTGCTCGGCGGCAACGTCGGCATCACCGTCTGCCGCACCGCCACCCTCACCGTGGACGCTCTCGGCGCTGCGGATGAGACCGCCACCGCCCCCTACGACGGCACCGGTGCTCTGCTGACCCCCGCCGTCACCGCCGACGGCCGCACCGTCGTGGCTGCCTACGACCAGCCCATCATGATGCACGCGGATATGGCCGGTGCCGACAGCCAGGCCACCGCCTACCTCAACAACGCCTATATCTCCACCATGCCCGAGGACGTTCAGTTCGCCGACGGCACGAGCCATGACGACTGGGTCAAAGAATCCACCGGCTACAAAAAGCTGATGAACGACTATAATCTCGTATACCCCTATCAGACCGTACTTGACGGCAAGTGGACTTACGATAATATGATCCCCTATGTTCTTGAAACGCACAGAGATCTAAACGGCGACGGAAAATACAAATGGGGCGACGATATGTACGGTTATGCCGGATGGTTCTGTGAAACAGGTATGAACCTTGCATCTTCCATGGGAATGAAATTCCTTTCCAAAGATGACGCAGGTATGCCCGTAATCTCGGTTTACAGTGAGCGCAACAACGACA
>JAZUEL010000005.1:0-5938 GCA_045640125.1 Oscillospiraceae bacterium | reverse complement strand
TGTGTTCTCCTCCGACTTCTGGGGCGGCTATCAGGTCTTTGAGGACTCCGTCGCGGCGGGCGGCAATGTCACCGACGAGCCCACCACGCTCATCGTCAAAAACGGCGTGTTCGGCAATTCCGTCGGCGGCAACGGCTTCGCCTCCCAGTACTTTGAAAACTCCGTCCTGAACGTCGGCGGCGCGACCTTCCAGAACACGACCTCCCTCGTGACCGACTGCGGCGCGCTGACGCTCGTGAACTCCGTCATGAACGACTCCGGCACGAGCTTCGCCACCGTCACCGGCTGCGAGCGTGCCATCATCACCCTGGTGGACTCCACCGTCGTGATGAACGGCGATGTGCTGGCGAACGTCGGCAACCATGAGAAGGTCAACCACATCGCGCTCGATACCGTCGCGGCGGGCACCGAGGACGAGTACATCGCCAAGTGGGACGGCGAGATGGCGATCCGCTTCTACGGCGATAACGTCATCGACACCGCCACCGGCGCGCTGACCGTGAACGTCGCCGAGGGCGGCGTGCTGACCGTCTACTCCGCGAATCTCACCGCGAAGGACATCACCAACACCGGCGCGGGCACCGTGAATGTCGTCACCGACGCGGCTTACGGCACCGTGACCGTGAAATAATCGCATACCTATTATAATTATGGGGGACCGCCGCTTTGCCGACGGTCTCCCTTTTTGTCTGCATGGGGAAAAGATTGGACTTGACATTCGGGTCTTGCACGACAATAATAATCTCATCGTATGAACAAGGAGTTTGCAATGCACGGCATCGGATTCATCGTCAACACCATAGCGGTCATCGTGGGCGGGCTGATCGGTCTGCTGCTGAAAAAAGGTCTGAGCGACCGCTTCCAGAATATCCTCACCAAGGCCTGCGGCGTGTCCACGATCTTCATCGGCGCGTCCGGCTGTCTCGCGGGGATGCTGACGGTGAACGCGGACGGCTCGATCGGGACGCAGGGCGCGATGCTGCTGATCTTCTCGCTGGTGCTGGGCGGCTTTGCGGGCGAGGCGCTGAGCATTGAGGCGCGGCTCGAAACGGTGGGGGAGAAGCTCAAATCCGCCATCCGCACCAAGAGCGACGGGCGCTTTGTCGAGGGCTTTGTCTCAGCGAGCCTCATCGTCTGCGTCGGTGCGATGGCGATCGTCGGCTCCATCCAGGACGGGCTCACCGGTGACCACAGCATGATCTTCGCCAAGAGCGTGCTGGACTTCGTGATCGTGCTGGTGCTCGCGTCGAGCACGGGCGTGGGCGCGGTGTTTTCGGCGCTTGCGATCTTCGTGTATCAGGGTGCGCTGACGCTGCTCGGCATGGCCTTGGGCAACTTCATCTCCGCCGAGCTGATCGGGATGCTCTCCTATGTGGGCTCCGCGCTCATCTTCTGCATCGGCATCAACCTCTGCTTCGGTCCGAAGATCAAAACCGGCAACTACCTCCCCGCTCTGCTCGTGCCGGTGTTTTATGAGCTCATACAAAAGCTGTTTTGAATATCTGTATAACCCCCACCGGCGCTGCGCGCCACCTTCCCCAAGGGAGGCTTTCCATGATGCACATATCCAAGGCGCCCCTGGGGGGAGCTGTCCGCGAAGCGGACTGAGGGGGTTAACGCCTTCTCCCGCACGGGAGGAGGTGTTTTGCTGTCAGACGCATGGACTTGACAAGTGACCACTTGGACACTACAATGTGACCAAGAGATTGCTTTGGTATCGAAATGACATTGTTAAACTGTTGACAATCATGGGTGCGAGGTATATAATAACATCAGCGTTATATAACGGTAAATCATACGACACAAGCTGTGTCTTGGAGGAATATCCATGCTGAAAATCGAACATTTAACCAAATTATACGGCGGGGTCAAGGCGGTGGACGACCTCTCGCTGCACATTCAGTCCGGCGAGATCTACGGCTTCATCGGGCACAACGGCGCGGGCAAAACCACCACGCTCAAATCCGTTGTCGGCATCCTGCCCTTTGACGAGGGGACGATCACGGTGGATGGTCTGTCCATGAGGGACGACCCCATCTCCTGCAAAAAGAAGATGGCATACATCCCCGATAACCCCGACCTCTACGAGTATATGAGCGGCATCCAATACCTCAATTTCATCGCCGACATCTACGCCGTCGGTGCGGAGGAACGGCAGAGCCGCATCCGCGAGTATGCGGACGCTTTCGGGCTGACCGCCGACCTCGCGCAGCCCGTCAGCGCCTATTCCCACGGCATGAAGCAGAAGCTCGCGATCATCGCGGCGCTCATCCACGAGCCGAATCTCATCATCATGGATGAGCCCTTTGTGGGTCTCGACCCCAGGGCGGCGCACGTTTTGAAGGGGCTGATGCGCGAGCTCTGCGACCGCGGCGGCGCGATCTTCTTCTCGACCCATGTGCTCGAGGTGGCGGAAAAGCTCTGCGACAAAATCGCCATCATCAAGGGCGGACGGCTCCTCGTGAGCGGCACGATGGAGGAGGTCAAGGGCGACGAGTCGCTGGAGGATGTCTTTTTGGAGCTGGAGGAATAAGCGATGCTGAAGGCTCTTTTGAAAAAGCAGCTTCTGGAAATGAACACCTTCTATTTCCAGGACCGCAAGACCGGCAAGCGGCGGTCGAAGGGCAAGACCGTCGGTATGGTGCTGCTCTATATCGCCATCTTCGGGCTGCTCGGCATGACCTTCTACGGCACATCGAGTATGTTTGCCAAAGCCCTGATCCCGCTCGGTCTCGGCTGGCTGTATTTCGCCATCATGGCGCTGCTCTCGGTGTTTCTCGGCGTGTTCGGCGGCGTGTTCAACACCTATTCCGCCCTCTACCACGCGAAGGACAACGAGCTGCTGCTCGCCATGCCGATCAAGCCGAGCTACATCCTTTCGGTGCGGCTGGTCGGCGTGTATCTGATGGGGCTTCTGTATGAGGCGATCGTGTTCATTCCCGCCGTCATCGCGTATTTTGTCGCGGGTGCGCCCACGGCTTTGTCCGTGGTGAACTGCCTGCTGCTCATTCTGATTCTGGGCGTTCTTGTGCTGGTGCTGACCTGCGCGCTCGGCTGGGTGGTGGCGGTCATCGCGTCGAAGCTCAAAAACAAGAGCTTCATCACGGTCATCGTCTCGCTCGCGCTGTTCGCCGTGTATTACTACTTCTGCGGCAATTATTATAACGTCATCCAGAACATCATCGGCAATGCCGGAGAGGTGAGCCACCGCGTGCAAAGCACGGCGTGGCCGCTGTATATGATGGGACGCGGCGCGATGGGAGAGCCCTTGGGGCTGCTCGCGTTCACGGGCTTTGTGCTCGTGCTGCTCGCGGCGACCTGGCTCATCATGGCGAAAAGCTTTGTGAAGATCGCCACCCGCAACGACGGCGCGGCGAAGGTCGAATACAAGGAAAAGACCGCGAAGGTCAGCAGCCTTGACAAGGCGCTGCTCGCCCGCGAGTGGAAGCGCTTTGCGGCGAGCCCCGTCTATATGCTGAACTGCGCCCTCGGCACGGTCGTCATGCTCATCGCGGCGGTGGCGCTTATCGTGATGAAAGCGAAAATTCAGCCCGTGCTCGCCGCCTTTTCGGAGTTCGTGAGCCGCGATGCCATGTTTGTGATCGCGGCGGCGGCGAGCTGCCTGCTCGCCACGATGAACGACATCACGGCACCGTCCGTGTCGCTCGAGGGCAAGACGATCTGGCTCATCCAGAGCCTGCCGGTGGAGCCGGCGCGGGTCTTGCAGGCGAAGCAGAAGCTGCACTGGTATCTGACCGTGCCGCCTGCCCTTGTGCTGTCCGGAAGCCTCTCCTATGTGCTCGGCGCGGACTTCACGACCGCCGTGTTCTCGGCGGTGGAGGTCGTGGCCTTCGTGCAGCTCTCCGCGGCGACGGGGCTCGCCGTCAACCTCAAACGCCCCAATCTCTCGTGGACGACGGAGACCGCGCCCGTCAAGCAGAGCATGGGCGTGATGATCGCGCTGTTCGGCGGCTGGCTCGCGGCGATGGCGCTGGGCGCGGCGGGGTATTTCCTGCTCAAGGTGACGGAGCTTTCCAATGTTCTGGTCGTCGGCATCGTGATTCTGGTGCTTACAACGCGCAAGCTGAACGGCTGGCTGAAAACCAAAGGCGCGAAGATCTTCGCGGAGCTGTGAGGGAAAGCGAATGGACAAGGGCAGTCTTTTTTGTCTGGCGGCGGGGCTGGTCTGGGGCTTTGGTCTGGTGGGGCAGAGCGCGGGCATGGATACGATGGGCCCGCTGTCCTTTTCGGCGGTGCGGCTGACGCTCGGCGCGGTGTCCATGCTGGTGCTGTCGCTCGTTCTGGACGCGCTGCGCAAAAAGCGCGAGCCGGCGTATAGGGCGGGAGTGGAATATAAAAAGGCGTGGAAGCCGGCGCTTGTCTGTGCGCCCTTCATTCTGGCGACGATTTTGCTGCAGCAGTACGGCTTGCAGCACACCGAGGTCGGCAAGTGCGCGTTCATCACCGCCTTTTATATCTTCCTCATACCGCTGTTCGGTCTGTTTCTGGGGAAAAAGCTCACGGGGCGCATGGGTCTGGCGGTCGTGCTCGCGGTCGGCGGGCTGTATCTCATCACCATGTCCAAGGGCTTCGGGCAGATCAATTTCGGCGATGTCCTGTCCTTCCTCGCGGCGGTCTGCTATACGATGTATTTCCACATCCTCGACCGCTACGCTCCGGAGCTGGACAGCTTGAAATTCTCGATGTTCCAGTTTCTCGCCTGCGGGCTCGTCTGCTTTCCGGCGGCGGCGATCTTCGAGACGGGGGACATCTGCTGGGCGAACTACGTCGGCGGCATCGTGCCCATTTTGTTCACGGGTATCGTCTCCTGTGCGGGCGGCTACACGCTTCAAATTGCGGGACTGGCACGCACGGAGCCGAACAAGGCCTCGCTTCTCATGAGCGCGGAGACGGTGTTCTCGCTCTTCGCGGGGCTTATGATTCTCGGCGAGCGGCTGACGGTCAAGGAATACATCGGCTGCGCCGTGATGACGGCGGCGATCGTGCTGTCGGTGCTGCCGGAGAAGGATTCTTAAATATTCATGGGACTATCCATCGCAGAGGGAATGGCGCAGCCTGCCGTTCCCTTTTGCATATTTTCTTAAAAAGCTTGTAACGAATCGGGCGCGGCTGCGTCTGATCCATGACCGAAAGGGGGTGATGACAGGTGGACTATGAGAAGCTGTACAAGACCTGCTATATGCAGGTGTATTCCTACGCGATGACGCTCTGCCGCGACGGCCGGACGGCGGAGGAGCTTACGCAGGATGCGTTTTTCAAGGCGATGAACGCGCCGCCGAATGCACAGTTTCAAGGTCGCTCCGGCGAGGTGACATGGCTGTGCGCCATCGTCAAAAACCTCTGGTATGACCGCTGCCGCAGGCAAAAGCGCATGACGGAGCTGCCGGAGGAGCTCGTCTCGGATGAGGACATGGCGGAGGCGGTCTCCGACCGCGAGATGAGCTTTCGCATCCACAGGGCGCTGCACGAGCTGCCGGAGCCCTACAAGGAGGTCTTTCAGCTTCGCGTGTTCGGGGAGCTGAGCTTCGCGCAGATCGGGGAGATCTTCGGAAAGACCGAGAACTGGGCGCGGGTCACCTATCATCGCGCCCGTATAAAAATTCAGGAAAGGATGGGTATCCATGAACGATAACTGTGCGATCATCCGCGACCTGCTGCCGCTGTATGCAGACGATGTATGCAGCGCCGCGAGCCGCGCGATGGTCGGGGAACACATAGAGCAGTGCCCGGATTGTGCGGCGCTGCTGGAGCAGATGAAAAGCCCCTCGGTGGAGGCGGCGCTGCGGGAGGAAAAGGAGAGCGTACTGACGCATGAACGCCGCCGCTTCCGGCGTAAGAGCGCCGTGGCGGGGGGCATTATCGCGGGCATTTTGTGTGTGCCGCTGCTGATTTGTTTTATCGTCATTCTGGCGCAGGG
>JAZUEL010000004.1:0-2490 GCA_045640125.1 Oscillospiraceae bacterium | reverse complement strand
TCGGCCATTGCCGCGGTGCAGAAGACAGTTGCCAGTACCAGTACGATTGCGATGATTTTCTTGATGAGCTTCATGATTTTTTCCTCCGTTTTTGTCTGCGCTCTTTGGCGCTCGTTTTTGTTTGACACCTATAGATACGAGGACAAACGGAGGATGGCTACTGGAATGAGAAAGTTTTTTGAAAAATTTATGAGAGTGAGAAAATACGGCGTGTCTGCCGCAGGGCGGGGGCTTGCTCCCGCCTTTGCTGCTGTACAGTCCAGCCGAAGCGGGAAGCTGATAGCTTCCCCTACGGTTTGCCCGGGCTGTTCCGTTCTCTCGTAGGGGCGGATATCATCTTCCCGCCGTATCGATATCGGAATGCGGCAGGAGCAAGCTGTACAGTGCAGTATGATTGTTTACAGGTTGTGCAACAGGATAGCTTACAGTTTTGTGATAAAATAGAAGGCATCTCAAAGACGGAAAGGGATGTTGGCGGATGCCTTGGAAGGACAAAACTGTGGAAGAATTACGGCGTGAATTTATCGGTGCGGCAGAAGGAGCCGATGCGAACATCAGTGCACTGTGCCGCGAGTTCGGCATCAGCCGCACGACAGCCTACAAATGGCTGCGGCGCGGAAGCGGCGGAGAAAGCTTGTCCGACGGCAGTCATGTTCCGCTCTCCGTTCCGGGGAGAACCGACGCGGAGACAGAGCGGCTGATCCTGCGGACGAGGATCGAAAACCCCGGCTGGGGAGCCGCCAAGATCCTGCGCTTCCTTGCAAACAAGGGTTATACCGGGCTGCCCTGCGTCAGGACGGGGAATGCCATTCTGAAACGCGGCGGTCTGATTGAGCCCGCCGAGAGTCTCAAGCATCGAGCGTTTGTCCGCTTCGAGCGTGAGAAATGCAATCAACTCTGGCAGGCCGATTTCAAGGGTGAGTTCCCTCTCCTCAACGGAACGAAGTGTTTCCCTCTGGACATACTGGATGACCACTCGCGGTTCTGTATCGGCATATATCCCAAGACGAGCACCATCGGTGCGAAGCAGAGTTTTGAATCGGCATTCCGTGAATATGGCCTTCCGGATGCCATTTTATCGGACAATGGCGTTCAATTCGCGGGCTTCAAGGGCGGATTCACACTTCTTGTGCGCTGGCTCATGGACATTGATGTCCTCATGCTTCACGGCCGCGTGATGCATCCTCAGACGCAGGGAAAGATTGAGCGTTTCCACAGAAGCATGAAAAACGAACTGCTGGCGGGAAATGAATTTCTCGACATTGAGGATGCCGGCAGAGCATTGAATAACTGGCGCAGGAAGTACAACGAAGAGCGTCCGCATGAGGCGCTGAGCATGAACTGCCCCGCCAATCTGTACAGCAGAAGCAAGCGCGAATACCCCGAGAAGATACGCCCATATGAGTACAGCGGAGACTATCACCTTATCAAAGTGAACAGTTGGGGATATCTCAGATTTGATACCCTGCAGGTATATATGGGGCAGACATTTGAGAACACCCGCCTTGAAGTGCGGCCTGTGGAAGATGACAAATTCGCGGTTTGCTACCGGAATTTCCGGATTGGTCTGATAGACGCGCGGGAAGGAACCCTCGTAAGCCGCGTCATTCAACGCCTCCCGTGAGCGCGCGCCGATTGTCCGGGAAAGCCTCACTCCGCTCCGCTCCGTTCGGTTTTCCCGGACAATCCCATCACCGCAACCTGTAAACAATCCTCTTGCACAAACTGTTCACAATCCTGCTCTTGACACAAGCCCCCGCCCTACGGTTGCGGCGGGGTGTTTCAACGCCGCGTTTATGTGCCGCGGCGGCGGGCGGATGATATCCGCCCCTACGGATGCAGTGCCGCCGCGTTCCCGTCAGCATCGGCACGATCATGCGCCCAACGGCGGCGGGAGCAAGCCCCCGCCCTACGATGTATGCGCGCGCGGCTGTATCGAAGGGCTGCCGCGCTCATTGAAAAATGTACACGGAACAAAAACAAATCGTATCATCGTGTATCGTATCAAAATCCCCCGACCCTTACACGATTACACGATAATACGATTCTTTTTCTATTCGCTCAATACGGCGCGCTGCTGCCGTTTCTTATTGGTTGCTCTTTGTCCGGTTGCAGGGAGCGCAGAGCATTTGGCAGTTTTCCGCTATCGTCTTTCCGCCCTTGCTCCACGGCGTAATATGGTCTGCCTGCATTTCTTCGATGGCAAATTGCCTTGCGCACATCGGGCAGATCCCCTTTTGACGCTCGTAGGCGGCGCGCGCCATCTTGGGCGTGAACGCGCGGATGCTCAAATGCTTTTCCGCACCGCTCAAAAGATACTCGTAAATGCCTTTATGATTTGTCACGTCCTCGTCTTCCATGAGGTCGACGATCCGCTTTTCCAATTCCTCCGGGTCGTCCTATATGATACTATATATGGTGTTTTTGTTAATATCCTTAATGGACGTGTCGCTTGTTTGCCGCTTGATTCTGCTACAAGCTACAAAAATA
>JAZUEL010000003.1:0-10493 GCA_045640125.1 Oscillospiraceae bacterium | reverse complement strand
GTATTCAAGAATGCGCCACGATGAGACAGCATTGGTGAAGCGGCGGCGAAATCGTAGGTTCTTCTGAGGAGTGCCTGAACCTTTGCCATAAGCACATTGCCGTCAAACGGCTTGGCGATAAAATCGTCCGCACCCATATTCATTGCCATAACAATGTTCATATTGTCCGAGGCAGAGGAAATGAAGATGATGGGGACGCTGGACAAGCGCCGCAGCTCGGCGCACCAGTGATAGCCGTTAAAAAAGGGCAGTGTGATGTCAAGAAGGACGATGTGGGGACTGAACGCGGCAAACTCGCCGCATACGTTTCGGAAGTCCTCACACAGCCGGACTTCATAGCCCCAGTTCTGCGCCAGCTCGCGCACCGCCTCTGCGATGGACATATCGTCCTCCACGACCAGCAGCTTATACACTGTTTTCCACCTCTTTTCCCCCGTCCTCCGCTCAGCGCAGCGTTTCGGGATAAACGCCCGCCGCGTGAAGCGCCGCGAGCTTCTGCATGGCTTCCGTCCGGTCCGCCTGATAGGTCACGCCGAACCAGCTCTCCGGCGTGGACAGCACGCGGATGGCCAGCGTACCGGCGCGGATCATATCATCCACCATGGTGGGCAGCAGGCATTCCTTTTTGATTTCCTCCGGCGGCAGAGCGCGGAGAAAGTCCTCAAAATACTGCCGCATGGAGGGAATAATCGAGGGCATGAAGCCCCAGTAGTTCATGGAGACGAGGCAGTCGGGCTCGAGCGTATTGCCGTTTTCGTCCACGATATTCCCGCCCTCCGGCTTAATGCCGTAGGTCTCGACCACGCGCTGCAAAAGGCCGTCCTGCGCATGGCAGATGCCGCGGGTCACGCTGCCGTTTTCGCTGACGGCATTTTTCAGCCGGTAGCCGACCATATTGCCCTCGCCCTGCTCGGGCAAGGCATGAAGATCGGCATAAATTTTTTCAAAGGCATCGCGCCCGTAATAGTCGTCCGCGTTGATGACCGCAAAGGGGCGGTCTATGTAGGCAGCCGCCGCCAGCACCGCCTGCACAGTCCCGTATGGTTTGGTGCGTCCCTGCGGCAGATTCTCGACGGCAGGCACATCCGTCAGCCGCTGGATGGCGTAGCAGAGCTCGACCTGCTCCGACAGGCGATTGCCGCAAAGCGTTTTCACATCCTCCAGGATCTCGTCCTTCACCACGAGGATGATGCGGTCAAAGCCCGCCTGTATCGCGTCGTAGGCGGCGTATTCCATCAGGATCTCGCCCTTGGGTCCGAGGCCCGTGATCTGCTTGATCCCGCCATAGCGGCTGCCGAGACCGGCCGCCATGATCACCAGTGCTGCGTTCATAATGTCTCCTTATCATTTCGGTAGGGCAACATATACAGTATGTTGTTTCCACATTTTTTCTGTGTTCAGAGTCGCATAATCATACATATTATACCATATAAGCCACAGCGGCGCAACCGAAAAAGCTGCGCCGCCGGGTATATGCTTTTTGTTTACTTCAGGCCGTTTTCATAGGCAGAGATCATCTTCTTGACCATCTCGCCGCCGACGGAGCCGGCCTGCTTGGAGGTCAGATCGCCGTTGTAACCCTGCTTGAGGTTGACACCCACCGCGGAAGCGGCTTCCATCTTGAAGCGGTCCATTGCATCGCGGGCATTGGGGTTCATAATGCTGCTTTTCGCCATTGTAATCGTTCTCCTTTCGATGGATTGGGCGGATGTTCGACTGTCCAAAACGCTTGGAGCCTTTTGCATCGTCGCCATCGTTTGCTGCCCGACAGTATGTTTTGCAGCTTTCACGACAATATTACAGGCAATTTCTGCAACCTTTTCTTCGGAAGAAGCCCTTATTTCCACATAAAAAACTCGAAAAATTGAATTTTTGAAAAATTCCCCATTGACCAAATCCTGTTTTGTGTATTATAATGAGTCAATTGGTTAATTGTGTGACAATGTAAATTATCAAAAATCATATATCTGTATCGATGGAGGAAACGCAATGGATTTCAAACTCTCTAAAGAGCACCTCATGCTTCGGCAGATGTACCGCGACTTCGCGGAAAACGAAGTGCGCGATCTGGCCGCCGAGGTCGATGAGGAAGAAAAGTTCCCCTGGGAGACCGTCCGCAAGATGGGCAAGCTGGGAATGATGGGTGTCTACTTCGACAAGAAGTACGGCGGCGGCGGCGCGGATGTGCTGGCCTATGCCATGTGCGTCGAAGAACTCGCCAAGGTCTGCGGCACCACGGCGGTCGTCGTGTCCGCTCACACCTCCCTCTGCTGCGCTCCGATCTATGAGTTCGGTACCGAGGAGCAGAAGATGAAATATCTGCCCGACCTGCTCTCCGGCAACAAGGTCGGTGCCTTCGGTCTGACCGAGCCCAGCGCCGGCACCGATGCCTCCGGCCAGCAGACCACCGCCGTACTCGAGGGCGATCACTATGTCCTCAACGGCTCCAAGGTCTTCATCACCAACGGCGGCGCGGCCGAGACCTTCGTGATCTTCGCCATGACCGACAAATCCGCCGGCAACCACGGCATCTCCGCGTTCATCGTGGAAAAGAGCTTCCCCGGCTTCTCCGTAGGCCGCGAGGAAAAGAAAATGGGCATCCGCGGGTCTTCCACCACCGAGCTCATCATGGAGGACTGCATCGTCCCCAAGGAAAACCTGCTCGGCAAGGAAGGTCAGGGCTTCAAGATCGCTCTGCACACGCTGGACGGCGGCCGTATCGGCATCGCCGCGCAGGCGCTCGGCATCGGCGAAGGTGCCGTGAACGAGGCCATCAAATACACCAAAGAGCGTGTCCAGTTCGGCAAGCGCATCAGCCAGTTCCAGTGGACGCAGTTCCAGATCGCCAACATGGCCACCCAGATGCAGGCCGCGCAGTACCTCGTGTACGCCGCTGCCCGCGGCAAGGATGACGGCGAGGACTACGGTCCCAAGAGCGCTATGGCGAAGCTCTTTGCTGCCGAGGCGGCGAACGATGTCACCCGCAAGGCCGTGCAGCTGTTCGGCGGCTACGGCTACACCCGCGAGTACCCGGTGGAGCGCATGATGCGCGATGCCAAGATCACCGAGATCTACGAAGGCACCAGCGAGGCCCAGCGCATGGTCATCGCTAAGAGCCTCGGTGTCAACTGAGGGAGGAAAACACTATGAAAATTTATGTTTGCGTTAAGCAGGTTCCCGATACCTCCGGCAAGGTCGCCGTCAACCCCGACGGCACCCTGAACCGCGCCTCCATGGCCGTCATCACCAACCCCGATGACCTCAACGCCGTGGAAGCCGCGCTGAAACTGAAAGACAAGCTCGACTGCAAGGTCGTTGTCGTTTCCATGGGACCCCCTCCCGCGGAGAGTATGCTCCGCGAGTGCCTGGCCCGCGGCTGCGACGAAGCCGTGCTGATCTCCGCGCGTGAGTTCGGCGGCTCCGACACCTTCGCCACCAGCCAGATCATCGCCGGTGGTCTTTCCAAGCTCGGCATCGAGCAGGACGACATCGTCTTCTGCGGCCGCCAGGCCATCGACGGCGACACCGCGCAGGTCGGTCCCCAGATCGCCGAAAAGCTGGGTCTGCCCCAGATCACCTACGCCGGCGATGTGGACTTCGACCCCGAGACCCACACCGTCACCGTCAAGCGTATGCTCGAGGACGGCTACATGACCGTCAAAACCCAGACTCCCTGCCTCATCACCTGCATCAAAGAGCTCAACGAGCCCCGTTATATGTCCGTCCCCGGCATCATGGACAGCTATGCCAAGCCTTACACCGTTCTCGGTTACGAGGACCTCAAGGACGAGCCGCTGATCGAGCCGGACACCATCGGTCTCAAGGGCTCCCCCACCAACATCGCCATTTCCTTCACGCCTCCCCAGAAGGGTGTCGGCGTCATGCTCGAAGGCGCGGACAAGGAAACCGTCGAAGACCTCGTCGGCCGTCTCGCCGCGAAGCACATCATTTAAGGGGGTAACACAATGTCTTTACTTGATATCTTTAAAAACAAAGAAGCCGCTCCCGCCGCGAAGCCTGTTGAGGCTGCTCCCGTTGTCGAGGAGAAGCCCGTTGTTGAGGCTGCCCCTGTCGTCGAGGAAGCTCCTGTCGTCGAGGAAGCTCCTGTCGTTGAGGAAGCTCCTGTTGACGCGTGGAAAAACACTGATCTGGATGCCTTCCACGGCGTTTGGGTCTACTGCGAGCAGCGCCAGGGCAAGCTGATGCCCACCGACCTCGAGCTCATCTCCGAGGGTCGCCGTCTGGCGGACGAGCTGAGCACCGAGCTCTGCGGCATTCTGCTGGGCGACAATGTGGACGCGCTGGCATCCGAGCTCGGCGGCTACGGCGCAGACAAGGTCTACGTCATCAACGATGCGAAGCTCAAGAATTACACCACCGACGCTTATGCCAAGGTGATCTGCGACACCGTCAAGGCTCTCAAGCCCGAAGTGCTGCTGTTCGGTGCGACCAACATCGGCCGCGACCTTGCGCCCCGCTGCGCCGCTCGTCTGCACACCGGTCTGTGCGCCGACTGCACCCACCTCGACGTGGACATGGGCATCTACAAGGACTTCCTGCGCGGCGCTTCCACACTGGACGCTGAGCGCATCGACAAGCTCGGCAACATCAAGGTCATGTCCATCGACGAAAACGGCAAGACCGTCAACAACGACCACGATCTCGCCCGCGACCTGAAGATGACCCGTCCCGCCTTCGGCGGTCACCTCATGGCCTCCATCGTCTGCCCGCGCTTCCGCCCCGCTATGGCCACCGTCCGCCCCGGCGTTATGCAGCGCCGTCCCTTCGACGAAGCCAAAGCCAAGGCCGTTGTCGTTGAGCATCCCGCATTCGAGCTTTGCGACGACGATCTCAAGACCGAAGTTCTCGAAGTCGTCAAGGCTGCGAAGGAAATGGTCGATCTTCTCGGTGCCGATGTCGTCGTCTCCGTGGGACGCGGCATTTCCAAGGACGTGGAAAAGGGTATTGAGCTCGGTCAGCAGCTCGCGGATGTCCTCGGCGGCGTTCTCGGCGGCAGCCGCGCCACCATCGACTCCGGCTGGCTCTCCGCCGACCACCAGGTCGGTCAGACCGGCAAGACCGTTCACCCGAAGATCTACATCGCCCTCGGCATCTCCGGTGCCATCCAGCACAAGGCCGGTATGCAGGATTCCGAGTGCATCATCGCCGTGAACAAGAACGAAGCCGCCCCCATCTTCGAGATCGCGGACTACGGCATCTGCGGTGACCTGTTCAAGGTCGTCCCCATGATGATCGAGCAGTTCCAGGCTCAGAAGGACGCGAAGGCTTCCGTGTAAGACCTTACAAACCAACAGCTCCGATGCAAACGCATCGGAGCTGTTTTTGAACGAAAAAAATCGGATGCAAAGAGCATCCGATTTTTTTGATAGGTTAATATTCAAGCATGAGCTTGGTTTCCACAGGCTGAGGCTCGGGGGCTTTGAACTTGCCGCAGATACGCACCCAGAGCAGCGCCAGAATACCGCCGCCGGCGCAAAGCATCAGTGTCACACGGAGGAAAGTCCATGCCGGCCAGATCTCGGAAAGGACCCAGTTTCCGGCTACTGCGCCGCCCGCACCGAGAAGAAGCCATTTGAGATTCTTCTTTTTGAACAGGTCGCGGATCTTCTTATTCGGGAAAAGCAGCTTATACACCACGCAGAACACGCCGATCAGCACAGCCGCCTGCAGCACAAAGCCCGTCAGCGCACTTACGATCGGCGAGCCGATCAGCGCTGTCACAAGCCCCGCAGGGATAGCGCCCAGCGCCCAGAGCGGCAGCAGAAGCAGCGCCTTGACCGCCACGGGAAGACGGATGACGGCGGCGCGGATTTGGTCTGCTCTGGACAATTCGCCCATTTCGGTGTAAAGTATAGAGTAGTCGGCCTCGCCGTGCTCATACAGATATTCGGTGTTATGCAGAAGCTCATCGCTTGAGAAGCTCGTGTTCACGCCTGCGCCGAGTCCCAGCACCGCCGCGGACAGACTCACGATCGCCGCTGTTTTCTTTTTCACGCGAAGCCCTCCTTTCCCGAAGATATAAGGATACACCCTGATTATACCACGGATGCCGAAAAAATAAAACAACGAAAGATTACAGATTTCAGAGGAAAATTTTTATGCCGGATCTTGTCGCTCATTACTATCTAGGGCAGTGCGTTTTCGATTCTCTGCCGACGGACATTCAGCAGAAAATCAACCGCCCGCTCTACGACTTCACCACCGCCGGACCGGATGCCTGGTTTTCGATCGGCTTCCCCGACAAAAAGCGGCGGAAGCTCTCCGTGCGCGGCAAGCTCATGCAAACGCAGAAGACCGGTGAATTCCTGCAGGCGCTCGCCGAGCAGGCCAAGGCACGTCCGGCGAGCCGCGACGATCTGTTTTCCTACCTCACCGGTTATCTCTGCCACTACTGGCTCGACAGCTTCTGCCACCCCTACATCATGACCAGGACCGGCGAATATGACCCCGCCGACCCGTCCACACTCCTCTATCGCGGTCAGCATATCCGCTTTGAGCGTGCCATCGACAGCCATTTTATTCGCACATACTTCCACGCCGTGCCGTGGCAATTCTCCCCTTTCCGTCAAATTCTCACGCTTCGGACACTGCCGGAGAGCCTGCGGGACGGGCTGAACGAAGCCCACAAAGCGGTCTACGGCTTCGAAAACGCCTACGATGACCTATGCTATGCCGTAACCGATGAGCGCCATTTCTTTTTCTTCGCCTTTGACCGCTTCGGCATCCTCTACCGACTCCTCGACCGTCTCGATAAGGGCACCGGCACTATGGATCTCAAGCAGTACAGCTACTGGCACAAGGACATTGACCCCGCCGTGTTCGACGTGATGAACGAGTCGCACAGCCCGTGGCAGCACTTCCGCGATACCTCGCTCGTCTCCACGGAGAGCTTCATGGAGCTGTTTGACAAGGCTTGTACTCACTGCGCCGAATCCGTCGAAGCCTGCCACGCCTATGTCTACGGCGACGCGCCCTTCCCCGCCGCCGTCATCGGGCGGCGCAGCTACGAGACCGGCTTTGACTGGGACGATCCACGCCACCAAAACGCGCCCGTCTTTGACGATTGTTTCGCGAATCTGAAAATATGAAGAAAAGCTTTACCACCTATCCATAAATGCTCCACAGAACATTCACATATTGTCCATAAAGCGCGGCGATAATAGAAGCAGAACCACAAGGAAGGTACCGTCATGTCCCCGATCCGGAAAATTCTGCTTTTGTTCATCGCCGCCGTTTTGCTTATATCGCCGGTGTGTCTCGCCGCCGCGCCGTCCGAACGCATCCCCTACACCGTCGCCTGCGTGGGCGACAGTCTCACGCTCGGCATAGGCAGCACCGAGCCGCGCACGGAAAGCTGGCCCGCCGTATTGCAGCGCAGCGAGGGCTCGCTCGCGCTCACGACCTACAACTTCGGCGTGTACGGCTCGACTGTGGAAACCGGTATGCCGTGGAGCTACACCTATACGCCGAGCTACCGCGCCAGTCTCCAATGCGATGCCGACGTGTATCTCATCCTCCTCGGCTCCAACGACTCCAATTCCCCCACCCGCGACGAGAACTTCGAAGCCGCCTACCGCGAGCTTCTGGCGCAGTACCTCGCGCTGCCGCAGCAGCCGCAGATCATCGTCCTGCTGCCGCCGGATATGTATTTCGAGGCCGGAAGCCTCTGGCGTATGTCCAACGAAAACATCGTTCCGCTGCGCGAGACGGAGCGCCGCATCGCAGAGGAGCTCCGTCTGCCCGTGATCGACCTGACCGAGCTCGGCAGCATGGAGGAATACAGCGTGGACGGCGGACATTTCAGCGCCGAGGGCTACGCAATATTTGCTCAATTCATTTACGACGGGCTCTGCGATATTCTCGAAAGCTAACAAAAACCACGGAAGGCTTTGTCCCTCCGTGGTTTTGCTTTATGTGTTTTTCAGTTTATCGTTGATGTCCCGCGGGACGATGTTGCCCGGGGCTTTGAAGATGGCATTTTCGGGGATTACGCCGCGCACACAGCTCGTGGGGTAAACACTCGCGCCGCGTCCCAGCACCGTGCCGGGATTCAGCACACTGTTGCAGCCGACTTCCACGCCGTCCCCCAGCATCGCGCCGACCTTCTTTCGCCCCGTCTCGATCTTCTCCGCGCCGTCCTTGACCACCACGAGGGTCTTGTCACTTTTGACGTTGGACGTGATCGAGCCGGCACCCATGTGAGACTTATAGCCGAGGATGGAATCGCCGACGTAGTTATAGTGCGGTACCTGGACATTATCGAACAGAATGACGTTTTTCAGCTCCGTGGAGTTGCCCACCACGCAGTCATCCCCCACCAGCGCATTGCCGCGCACGAATGCCCCGGGGCGCACCTCGGTGCGGTGACCGATGATGCAGGGGCCCGCGATGTAGTTGTTGGGGTAGATTTTCGCGTCCTTCGCGATCCACACATCCTCGGCGGGGTGGTCAAATTCCTCCGCACTGAGCGCGGCACCGAGCGCGAGAATGAGTTCGGAGATGCCTGCGAGCGCCTCCCACGGATAGGTAAACTGCGCGAGATAGTCCGCCGCGCGGGTATGTGTCAAATCATAGAGGTCATGAATCGTCAGCATCACTTTTTCACCTCGATCAGATGCCCCGAAGCCCGCATCGCCTCGATCATGGCATCCACGCTCGCCTCGCATTCCTCCTGCGTTCCGGCCTCCGCCATCACGCGCAAAACAGGCTCCGTGCCGCTCTTGCGCAGCAGCACACGCCCGTTATCGCCGAGCTTCTCCGTGCAGTCCGCCACGGACTTGACCACGGCGGGATCGTTCAGCGTGCCGTCCTTATCGTCCACCACGACGTTTTTCAGCACCTGCGGGTACATCTCCACGCCGCGCGCCAGTACGCTCAGCGGGAGCTGCGTCTCGATCATCACGGACATGAGCATGACCGCGGTGAGGATGCCGTCACCGGTGTGGGCGTATTTGCGGAAGATGATGTGACCGGACTGCTCGCCGCCGATGAGGTGGTCGTTTTCCTTCATGTTCTCATACACATAGCGGTCGCCGACGGCGGTTTTCTCGTAGGCAATGCCCTCGCGGTCAAGCGCCTTATACAGACCGAAGTTGGACATGACGGTTGTGACCACGGTGTTCGTGGTGAGCTTGCCGGTGGCCTTCATATACTTGGCGCAGATATACATGATCTTATCGCCGTTCACGACCTCGCCGTGCTCGTCCACGGCCAGGCAGCGGTCGGCATCGCCATCAAAGGCGAAGCCCACATCCATCTTATTCTCGCGGACGTACTGCTGAAGCCCCTCGATATGCGTGGAGCCGCAGTTCATATTCACGTTGATGCCGTTGGGTTCGGCATTGATGACATAACTTTTCGCGCCGAGCGCATCGAACACCGCACGGCCGATCATCCACGCCGAGCCGTTGGCGCAGTCGAGCGCCACCTTGCGATCTTCAAAGGAGCGGGTCGCCAGACCGGCCAGATAGCCTATGTAGCGGTTGCGGCCGGAATAGAAGTCCACGGTGCAGCCGATATCCGCGCCGACGGCAAAGGGCAGCTCCGACGGCTCGCCGTCGAGATAACGCTCCAGTTCGTCCAGCAGCGCGTCCGGCATTTTTTCGCCGATTTCGTTCATGAGCTTGTTGCCGTTGTCCGAGAAAGGGTTATGGCTGGCGGAGATCATGATGCCGCAGTCGAAATTCTCCGTGCGGGTGATGTAGCTGACACAGGGTGTTGTGGTGACGTGCAGCAGATAGGCATCCGCGCCGGAGGCGGTGATACCGGCGGCGAGGGCGCTTTCATACATATAGGAGCTGCGGCGGGTATCCTTGCCGATGACAATGCGGGCCTTGCGCTCCCTGCCGTAATACCAGCCGAGGAAGCGTCCGATCTGAAAGGCGTGCCCCGCCGTCAGATCCACACCGGCTTTGCCGCGAAAGCCGTCTGTTCCGAAATACTTTCCCATAAGCTCTCCTTACAGCAGACTCGCCGCGTCGTAATCCAGATACACTTCCACGTCCGGATGGAGCTGCAGTACGGACGCGGGAACTTCCTCCGTGACGGGGCCGTTGACGGTCTTGGCGATGATCTCCGCCTTCGCCTTGCCGATCGCCATGAGGATGATGCCGCGGGCGTTCATCACCGTGCGAACACCCATGGTGACGGCCTGCGTGGGCACGTCGTCGATGGACGCAAAAAAGCGCTTGTTGGCCCCGCGGGTGGACTCGGTGAGATCGACGAGATGCGTGCGGCTGCCGAAAGGGGTAAAGGGCACGTTGAAGCCGATGTGACCGTTGTTGCCGATGCCGAGAAGGTGGAGGGCGATGCCGCCGGCGGCCCCGATCTGTTTGTCGTAATCCGCCGCCGCCGCGATGTCCAGTCCGGAGGGGACATGGGTTTTGGCGAGGTCGATGTTCACATGGTTGAACAAATTGGTGTTCATGAAGTAGCGGTAGGACTGGTCATGCGTGCCGTCAAGACCCGCGTAC
>JAZUEL010000002.1:0-25093 GCA_045640125.1 Oscillospiraceae bacterium | reverse complement strand
GAGGTAGCCGGCATAACGGCAGACGCCCTCGTTGTCGCGGCCGCACATGAACACGCGCTCATAGGGAACAAACACATCGTCGAACACGGTCAGAGACTCCACGTCGCCGATCTTCGCCCAGGGAGCGTCGAGGTGCTTGCGTTTGTGGTGCTGTCCGGGCAGAGCCATCAGCTTGATGCCCTCCCAGTCGGCAGGCAGGGCGAACGCCACAGCGTAATCGCTGTCGTCGGGACTCATGAACTTGGTGGGCAGAGCGATGATCTCGTCCACATAGGGGGCGCAGGAGTTGCAGATCTTCGCGCCGCGGACGATGATGCCCTTGCAGGGTTTGCCGTCCAGACCGATGCCGTCCACATCGGTATCGACGATATGGAAGAACTGGTCGGGATCGGGCTGCATGTGCGCGCGCTTATATTTGGGGTTACGGGAGCCCTTCACGTCGGTCTGGGCGCAGTTGCAGATGAGGTCGTTCTTCTGGCAGTACTCGATGTACTTCAGCAGACGCTGATGGTATTCGGTGCCGCAGGCGGTATCACAGTCATAGGTCACAGAATACAGTGCGTTCATGGCATCCGTACCCATGCAGCGCTGCATACAGCCGCCCACGCGATGGCAGATCAGGCGGGTCATGAGCTGCTTTTTCAGCAGGTCTTCCCTGCTGTGATGGATGTTGGTGGCGCGGTCGATGATCGCGCCCTCCATCCCGGGGATGTTGGACTCCGCGAGGCAGACATCCGCATAGCGGGGGTCATTGGCGGTGTCATAGCACTGCTTCATGACGTAGGTGCCGCCCACGATCCAGTCGGCGAGGTCGCGCTCCGCGCCTTCCTTGCCATTGGAACGATCGACCTTCTTGCCGTAAAGATATACGTTGGGCTTCATGGCCAGCAGGCGTGCTTTATATTGTTCGTAAGTACCGAGATATTTTTCAGGCATTGTGATTACTCCTCAAAAATCTTAGTTAATCGTCATACCGCCATCGACAGGAATCAGAACACCGGTAATATAACCGGCGGCCTCGGTGCAGAGGAAGGCGATGACACTGGCAATCTCGGAGGGCTGCGCATAGCGGCGGACAGAGATCATGCGGGTGACGGCAGCGACGTTCTTCTCGTCCGCCATCACGTCCTTGGTCATGTCGGTGAGGACATAGCCGGGGGCGACGGCGTTGCAGAGGATGCCGAAGCGGGCCAGCTCGTTCGCCATGATCTTGGTGAGATGAGCCACAGCGGCCTTGCAGGAGCCGTACACGGTGTCGCCGATGGGCGCTTTGATGCCGGCGGCAGAAGCGAGGTTGATGATGCGGTAGGGGTTCTCCGTGCCCTCGCGGCCCTGATCGCGCATCTGGCAGGCGGCGAGCTGGCTCATGAAATATAGACCCTTAAGGTCGGCATCAATGTAGTTGTCGAAGTATTCCTCGTCCATATCGACCATCTTCTTGGGCTGACCGCCGAGACCGGCGTTATTGACAAGGATATCGACACGACCGTATTTGGCGACAGTCTCGGCGATGAGGCGCTCACGATCCTCGGCCTTGGTGACCTCGCAGGCCACGCCCAGAGCGTCGATGCCCTCGGCAGCCATGGCGGCGGCGGCTTTGTCGCAGGCATCCTGCTTGCGGCCGGTGATGACGACCTTCGCGCCGAGCTTGCCCATAATGGTGGCAATGGCATTGCCGATGCCGCGGGTCGAGCCGGTGATGATAGCAACTTTGCCTTCGAGTTTATAGCTGGGAATCTCCATGATAGTCTCCTTTTTGTATTTAATAATTTCCATCTAATCAATCATAGCAAAAGCGCCGCACAATATCAATTTACAAATTGTTACGGACTGCGCCTATGTTAGCCGACTAAATCATACCATAGCCTCCCGCAGATTGCAACCGCTTTCGCGTACTTTTATCTTTAATTTTTTTGTCTTTTAATAATTTTTGTTTTTTTACTATAAACAGGGCACGGACTACAAAAATAAGGAAGCCGCACCGCCATGCTCAACTCCGTATCGAAAAAACGAACGGGCACATAGGGCTGCTCATCTCCCCCGACCTTGTGGATTTCGCGGAACGCATCCAAATCAACTAAGTTTACATAACTTATTGAGCGTGCTTCTGAATTCCACAGAGCAACACTGCGAAATGGTGATACCGGAATGGGGCTCGGCCGATTATTTGACGACGCAAATATAATAGATGTTCCTCAAATCAGTATCATTATGCCGTTCGGAACAGAAAAATTCGGTATTATGAAATTGGTTGACATAAATCAAATTCTTTCCATTTTCGAAAATGCAGACGATCAATTTTTCCACTATTATAATATGAGGAACATTCATCTAAGTCTGTTGGGTCTGCATCAGTGCGAAAACGCCGCCGCCGTTCTCGTCCGCCAAGTTGTGGACGCCGCCAAACGCAGTTTGAAGTAAGCGTTCCTATACAACAACAGCGCCACCCCGCTACGGAGAGGCGCTGTTGTTGTTTTATTCAGCTTTAGAACGGACGCGGACCGCCGCTCGGACCGCCGGAGCTTCGGCTGCTGCGCGTGAATGGCACCGTTGCCGTGGTCAGAACCGTGGCGGGCGTGAACGCCGAACTGACCGTCTCGCCGCAGGCGATCGTATAACTGTCGCGGGAGGATAGGCCCGCATAGGCGATGCAGACCGCATCATAACCCACCTCGGGGGCATACGCGATGAAAGGCTCGCTCCCCTCCTCCGCACTTTGCAGCGTCACAGCCGTTCCCGCCTCGGCGAGGCTCGCCAGCTTGAAGAACACGGAGTTGATTCTAATGGTATCCGGCAGCGGATTTTCCGCCATATAGCCGCTCATGAATACGAGACCGCCTTTCAGCGAGATTGTCTCTGCCTTGATGACACTTTCCTGCGCGGAAAGGGACGTGAGGAACAACGCGCCGTTGGAAACGCTGAAGCTGCCCTCGGACTTGACCGGCACAGGCGCTTTGGCAAAAACCGTGCCGCCCGCGACCCAGACATAGCAATCCGAGGCTTTGACTCCGGATTCGAGATCCGCCACAGATGCCGACAGCGCCTTATCGTCCGCGCAAAGCGTGAGCCGTCCGTCCTCAACATACACCGCGGGTGCTTCGATCGCTTCCCCGCTCTTGCTCACCGTCAGCTCGCCGCCGGAGACCTTGACCGAGGTAAACGCGGAAACGCCGTCGCCGTAGCAGGCGATATTCATAACGCCGCCCTGAACATCCACATAGCCTTTGTTGGAGCAGATGCCGTCGTCCGCACAATAGAGATCGAGCGTACCGCCGTTGACCGTGACACCGTCGGTCGCTTTCACGCCGTCTTTCATCGCGGAGACCGTGATATGACCCTCCGCCACCGTGAGGAGGTCTTTGGAACGGATCGCGTTGGCATAGGTGCCCATCACCGTCAAAGCGCCCTCGCCGTCAATGGTGAGGTCGTCCCGACTGAACAGCGCCGCATCGGGCTGATCGGGGTCCACCGTCCCGTCCGCCAGAATCACCGTTTCATACGCCGCGCCGTCGCACAGGGTGTTCTGCGTCTCCGGTGAGAGATAGAGCTCCACCGAGCCCGCATTTTTCACAAAGATCGCAGGACCGCCCGTGCAGGTGATATCCGCACTGTTCAAAACCAGGAACACCGGTCCGTCGTTGGAGCTGTCCACGATGATCTGACCGTCAGACAGCGTGCCGGAAAGACTGTAGGTGCCGGGATAGACGATGGTTGCGGTTGCGCCGGTCACGGAAACACCCTCGCCGCGGGCGAGGATGGAATCGCCTTTGAGATCCAGCCGCGTGGCTCCGGCGATATTCAGCACATTATCCCAAGCGTCTTTTTTCGCCTCGACTTCTGCGGCACTTTCCTGCTCGGATTCGGGGCGGAGTGAGTTGACCAGCTCCGTCAAGCCAAACAGCGCCGCCAGCACCACGGCAAAGACAAGGATCACCAAAAGCGTCTTTTTCATGCGGACATCCTCCTGTTTATAGCATTCGGGCTTTGCCTTTTTGCAAAGCTTGTGGTAGAATCAAAGAGAAATCATTCGCATTATAACAGAAAACGAGGCGTATGCAAATTGAAAATTACATTCTTGGGTGCAACGCACGAAGTAACCGGAAGCTGCACGCTGCTGGAGGTGGGCGGTCACCTCGGTCTGGTGGACTGCGGCATGGAGCAGGGCAAGGATCTGTTTGTCAACCAGCCCATCCCCGCCAACCCCGCCGAGCTTGAATTCGTCCTGCTGACCCATGCCCACATCGACCATTCGGGCAACCTCCCCCTGCTGTACAAAAACGGCTTTCAGGGCGAGGTGTACGCCACGGAGGCCACCTGCAATCTCGCCGGCATCATGCTGCGCGACAGCGCTCATATCCAGATGTCCGAGGCCGAGACCAAAAGCCGCAAGGCACGCCGCGCCGGAAAGCCCGACGTGCAGCCCCTGTATGATCTCAACGATGCCGAGGGTCTTCTCGGTCTTATGCGCCCCTGCGCCTACGGCGAGACGCTGCGCGTGGCGGAGGGAGTGGAGATCTGCTTCACCGATGTGGGGCATCTTCTGGGCAGCGCCTGCATAGAAGTCTGGTGTACCGAGGGCGACGTGACCAAAAAGCTCGTCTTTTCCGGCGATGTCGGGAACCTCAATCAGCCCATTCTGCGCGACCCAAACACCGTTAGCGATGCCGATTTTGTGGTCGTGGAGTCCACCTACGGCGACCGCGAGCACGGCGACGGAACACCCGATTATATCGGCGCGCTCTCCGGCTATATCCAGCGGACACTGGATCGCGGCGGCAACGTGGTCATCCCCTCCTTCGCCGTAGGACGCACGCAGGAAATGCTGTATTTCATCCGCGAGATCAAAAACCGCGGTCTGGTCAAAGGTCACGACGGCTTCCCCGTCTATGTGGACAGCCCGCTGGCGGAGGCCGCCACCGGCATCTTCCTGCAGGCGGACATCCAGTTCCTCGATGATGAGGCCGCAGCCCTGCTTCGAGCCGGCGAAAACCCGCTCTATTTTGAGGGACTCACCGCCTCCGTCTCCTCCGAGGAATCCAAAGCCATCAACGAAGACGCAACCCCCAAGGTCATACTCTCCGCCAGCGGTATGTGCGACGCGGGACGAATCCGCCACCACCTCAAGCACAATCTCTGGCGGCCGGAATCGAGCGTTTTATTCGTCGGCTATCAAGCCGAGGGAACTCTGGGCCGCAAGCTGATGGACGGCGCAGAGACCGTCACCCTGTTCGGCGAGAAGATCGCCTGCAAAGCTGAGATCGGCCAGCTTCCCGGCATCAGCGGTCACGCCGACCGCTCCGGACTGCTGCGCTGGATGCGCGGCTTTGAAAAAAAGCCCGCCCTCGTATTCGTCAATCACGGCGAGAACGAGGTCACGGACAGCTTTGCCGAGACACTCAAATCCGAGCTCGGCATGGAGGCTTATGCCCCCTACAGCGGCTGTGTATTCGATATGCTCACCGGCGAGATCACCAAGCGCGCCGAGCCCGTTCCCATTGTTCGCATCACCGCGCCGGATATGGCGGACGAGCCCGCGAAAAAAGCGACCGACCCTCGTTCCGATGCCGCCTACGGCGAGCTGCACGATGCCGTTTCTGCGCTGTCCGCTCTGGCTTCCTCCATGCGAGGCCGCAGTAATCGCGAGCTGAAGGAGTTGGCAAAGGAAATCCAGTCTCTGATAAGACGCTTCCGCTAATAAATTTTCTGCGATTTTTTATCGAATTGTTCATAAATTATTCACTTTTATGGCATACAGAGGTGATAATTTAATAACGTTATGCAAAATACAAGCACATTACAAATGCGAAATGAGCTGAAATATCCGCTCGGTCGCGGAGAATACGCCGCACTGAGGGAGCGCTGCACCTTGGTGATGCAGCCGGACATCCATGCGGACGAGAACGGCCAGTACGCCATAGAGAGCCTCTATTTTGACGACTGGAACGATTCGGCGCTCATGGCAAACTACTCCGGCGATTCTTTCCGCGAAAAATTCCGCATCCGCCGCTACAACGGCAACAACGCCACTTTGCATTTGGAAAAGAAGGTCAAAAAAGCCGGACTCGGCACCAAGATCTCCTGCCCCATCACCGAAGACGAGCTGCAAAAGCTCCTCCGCGGCGACCGGAGCTGGATGATGAAAAGCCCGCACGAGCTGCTGCACGAGCTGTATGTCCGCATGGCGACCGATGGACTGCGCCCCAAAACACTGGTCTGCTATCGGCGCGAGCCTTTTGTCTACGGACCCGGGAACGTTCGCGTGACCTTCGACTTCGACATTCGAAGCGGTGTGTGCGAAACGGATATGCTCTCCGATACCGTGCTGGTGCCGGTAAATCCCGACTATGTCCTCATGGAGGTCAAGTGGGATGACTACCTGCCCGACATCATTCAGGACATCATTCAGGAAAATCTGCGCGTAACCGCCTTCTCCAAATACGCCGCTTGCCGGCAATACGACATATAAGACAGGAGACAAATAATGAGCTTCCAAGACATTTTCAAATCCAGCTTCCTTGAAGAAATGCCCCAGGTATCCGCGCTCGACATCCTCATCGCCATGGTCTTTGCCTGCGTGCTGGGCGCTTTCATCTTTTTCATTTACAAAAAGACCTTTCAGGGCGTGATGTACTCCTCCGGCTTCGGCATCACCCTCGTCGGACTCACCATGGTCACGACACTCGTGATCCTCGCCGTGACCTCCAACGTCGTCCTCTCCCTCGGCATGGTCGGCGCTCTGTCCATCGTGCGTTTCCGCGCCGCCATCAAGGAGCCCTTTGAGATCGTGTTTCTGTTCTGGGCGCTCGCCTGCGGCATCGTGATCGGTGCCGGTATGTTCCTGCTCGCCATTCTGGGCAGCCTCATCATCGGCATCATCCTCGTGGTCTTTGCCCGCCGCAAGATCGGCGTTCATCCTTACATACTTGTCGTCAGCTGCGCCGATGCCGCCGCCGAGGTGGACGCCGCCGAGCTGCTGACCAAGAGCATCGGGAAATACACCGTCAAAGCCAAGACCGTCACCGCCGCCGGTATCGAGCTGACCATCGAGCTCAAGCTCAAGGACAACAACAGCAACTTCGTCACAGCGTTGTCCGGCATCAACGGTGTCCGCTCCGCTTCTCTCGTCACCTACAACGGCCAGTTTGCCGACTGATCCAAACCATTCAAAAAGCTCGGGACCTTTGCGTCCCGAGCTTTTTATATCCTTATGCTTGGTCAAAATTCCATGCGGCAGAGGAATTTCCCCTCGCCGCGGACGAGCAGCGCGTCGTCCGAAAGCGTCCAGTCCAGCGTCACATCCTCCTCCGGCACGGACTCCGTCCGATAGTCGATGAGGAGTTTTTTCATTTCATGGCTTTTGTGGAACGAAAGCGACGGCAAATCGCAGACCCAATCCAGATAACAGGCGTTGTTCATGTGACCGTTCAGATCGCATTCCCTATACCCCACTCGACGAACGGTCCGGTTTTCCATTTCCGGCGGCAAGCGCAGCGCCTTCGGCCACGGATATTCCGCCTCCGGAGGGTCTTTCTCCGCCAGCTCCAGCCGCGGCACCTTGGGGGACAGCATCGTTCGCGTTTCGGCATCCGACAGTACCCACAGCGAGCAGCCGCGGATCAGCGTTTTTCCCGCCTCGTCGCGGATGCGATATTGCCAGGGATAAATGCCGAGCTTGTCCTGCCCCGCCCAGACCGTCATCTCCACCGTTTCCTCGCACAGCGGCATACGCTCGCACTCGCAGGTCGTGCGGGCCACGATCCAGTTCAGTCCCCGCTGCTCCATCGTGCGCGGGCCGACCCCGGCGCGTTCCGTCAGGATCTCGCTTGCATCCTGAAACATCCACAACAGCCCCGACGGACGCAGCCGCGCAGCAATATCGCATACACGCACATTCATTGAGATTTTCTCGCTGTGGATCATGTTCATATCAACACCCCCAAAAGACAAGACCGGCACACCCGATACGCCGGTCTTGGGTCATGGCTGCCAATTATAGTAGTAATAATAAGCCGGCTCTTGACTGGATGAGCCGTACAAAAAACGCTGCATCGGTGCCGTACCGACCATAAGCGCGGCAAAAATGCGCACCAGCAGAATTGCCAGAATAATCGCCATAACAAGCCGGAACGGTGAGGAACGGCGCTGCGCCTGCTGATAGCGCTGATATTCTTCATACGAATAGCTTTGCCCCGAGCCGTAAAAATTCCGATAAAAGACGGTAAAGGGATCATCATACGGGGAAGCTCCGGCGGAGCCGCTCTGTGTATTCTGCCGGTTGCCGCTTTGGCGCATGGTTTTGATCTGGTCATACGCCTGATTGATCTGCCCCATCCTCGCCGCCGCCGACGGGTCGTTGGGATTCAGATCGGGATGATAGCGCTTGGCCAGCTTTTTATACGCTTTTGCAATTTCCTCGTCGGTCGCATTGGCGGACACACCAAGCGTCCCGTAGGGATCGGTCATGCTCAGGTTTTCCTTTCAAAAGAGGTCTGACATTTACGACAGGTCAGACGGACGCGCCCCTTGCCTTTCGGTACACGAAGCAGTGTGTGGCAGGACGGACAACGGAAGAATCGGAAGTCCTTTCGCTGCGTCCACCGGTCTTTCAGTGACTTAAACCAGCGGACAACGGCATTTCTGTATTTCAGATAGACCGCATTTTCTCTGCGGCGCTTTTCAAAATTACGGGAGAACACGCGCAGATACCACAGCACCAGCACGGCCAGCATCAGGAAATTCAGAACGCTGCGTCCGATCCCGTCGCGGACGAGAAAACCGATGAGCGCCAGAACGACGAACACGATCAGCGAAAATTTGGAAAGCGCATCCTGCCCGTAGCGCCCCATCATAAATTGATTAAGTTTTTCTCGAAATTTCATTGTGTCACCTACTTAAAAAAAAACAGTTTCGAAGGATGTGCAATTTTATACCAAGTACATGAACGCATTATAAACCCGACCACAACAATTATACACCACCGACACCCTAATGTCAAAATAGTGTGCTGCACGGCAACAAAGGCATACAAACAGCAAATGAATATTGTGAATACAGTTTGGTTTCCATAACGATATTACAATTTGTAATCGACGATTTTTTGACGATTTATTCAAAAAAACCCGCAGAATTTCGCTATTTTTCCATTAAAATAAGGTTGATTCTGTAACTTTTTTCATGTATGATGTATGCATCCAAAATTATTTCCAAAGGAGAAAGAAGTATGAAGCACATCAGCAAACTGTTGGCTCTTGTTCTCGTCTTCTGCCTGGTGCTCAGCATCGGCGTCGTTTCCTTCGCTGCCTCCGGCGAGCCTTCGGGCGAAGCCTCCGGCGAAGCTTCCGGCGAAGCGGCTGGCAACAGCATAGCGGGAATGAAAGCAGCCGAGTACGGTTCCAACAACAGCTTCCGTCGCGACGATACCGGTTTCATCTATATCGGTTATGACGTTGTGGACGGCGTCCTGACTGCCAACTCCAACTGGAGCGGCAGTGCCACCGACATCGTTCTCGATAACGAGGTCGAGGGCGAAGGCTTTACCGCCGTTCGTGCGGTTGGCCAGGGCACCGAGGTCAACGTGTCCGGCAAGCTGGTCCTGTCCGACTCCGCTTCCGGCGAGCACGCCTCCGACTTCTCCGGTGTCGGCGCTGCTCTGAACGCGTACAACTACGCCAAGATGAATGTCGAAGACCTCGACATCACCACCGACGGTTTTGTTCGCGCCGCGCTGATCCTGGACAACCAGGTCGTTGTTAACGTGAAGAATTCCTCCTTCGTCACCTACGGTGCCAACCCCCTCACCGAGGCGTATGACGGCTATGCAAACTCCGCCACCACCTCCAAGATGCTGTCCCCCCCCTGGGTTCTCGGCATTCAGGGCGGCATCCGCACCGTTAACGTTCTGAACACCAACGCCACTCTCGTCGTGGAAGACAGCTACCTCGCCTCCGGCGGCTGGGGTGTCATCTCCACCGACGGCTGCACCGGCCCCGTGATCTACGTCATCGACTCCGAGCTTGAAATTCTGCCCGAGAGCGAAGGCGGCATGGATTCCGGCTGGAAGGTCTTTGGCTTTGATGAAGACGCTTACGGCTCCGGCTACGGTGCTTACATCATCGGCAAGGTCGATGAGCAGAACTACGGCGTTGAGATCAATGGTGCCACCTTCGGCGCGATCTGCCGTGAGGGCGACGTTTCCTACGCCTCCTCCAAGGGCACGCTGAATCTGCTGGACGCGAACGGCGGCTCCCTCGAGCCCATCGAAGGCAAGGGTCAGCCCTCTGTCATCAACACCGTCTTCGGTGCGATGACCCATTCCTCCGAGAATGTCTCCGTCAGCTATCTGGACGGCACCGTGGTGAACACCGCGAAGGCCACCATCCTCTATCGTTCCTCCGGCGTTGCCGACTTCAAGGTTGACAATGCTGAGCTGAACCCCGCCAACGGCATCATCCTCCAGATGATCGACGATGATGACTCCACCGTCGGCATGGGCGACTTCAGCACCATGGGCTTCAACACCTCTCTGGTCGAGAAATCCGGCCTGCCCTCCGAAAACGGCGAGTGCACCGGCGAGAACTCCAGCCAGGAGATGGCCATTCTGACCCTCACCAACGGCGATTATGCCGGTAATGTTTATAACGGTACCGGCTACTATGGCCAGGGCAATGACGTTCTGAACGTCATCATCGGTGCCGGCGCTACCCTCGACGGCCAGATCGCTCTGACCGAGACCATCCACGGTCTGCCTTACACCGCTGAGGCTGTTGCCGCTCTCGATGAACTCGAGAACGTCAAGTATGAGCTGATGGACGCTGACTTCAACGTCATCGACGGCTCCGCCTCCGGCGAGGCTTCCGGCGAGCAGCCCGCTTACATCCACATCATGGAGTTCTCCATCAACGAGTACTACCTGCTCTGCGAGCTGATCGACCACGTTTATTATAATGGTTACTCCCTCGCTCAGGTCGTCGTTGACGGCGGTGTGTGGAATGTCACCGAGGATTCTCTCCTCACCTACCTCAAGATCGACGGCGGCATCGTGTTCGGTGAAGTCGTTGAAAACGCGGACGGCACCATCACTGTTCTGCCCTCCACCAAGGCTCTGACCGAGGGCGAATGGGGCGATTATGTCGAAGTCGAGATCGAAGAAGCTGCCGGTATGGGCAATGCCATGGGCTTTGTCTCCGACGGGTCCGGCGAGCCCTCCGGCGAAGCTTCCGCGGAGCCTGCCTCTGCGGAGCCCGCTCCCGCTCAGCCCGCTGCGGCTGGCGGCGCTACCTGGGCTGACTATCAGGAATACCTGATCGAGGCCGCGGGCAAGAACGCTCCCAACCTTGACGAGTTCAAGGGGCAGGTCTATTCCTTCAATGACTGGGATTCCATCCCCCAGAACGAATCTCCCTGGGACCAGCTCTTCACCACTGTGGGCATCTCCACTTGGCCTGAGTTCCAGCAGGGCACCCTGAAGTCTTCCCTTGTGGAAGGCGCTATGGGCTGATCCTCCTTCATCCTTCTTTCATACCATATATAATATCGCGCGCGTGAGGGGCAATCCCCTTCACGTGCGCTCTGAGGGCCTTTCCGCTTCCGGCGAAGGCCGGTGGCAAAGAAGGCTTCATACCCCCGTTGGGACAAGCATATCTTCTATTAGTGCACAACAAATTTTTTATACAAAAGGAGCGCAACTATGAAGAAGTTCAACCGCATTCTGTCGATCGCGATTGCTCTGTGCATGGTCCTTTCTCTGGGCTGTGTCGGCGCTTTTGCGGCTGACGAAAAGGACGCCTATCATGAATATATTCATGAGTGGCTTCTCAATGAGCTGGCGAACAACTCTTCCATGACCATCGAGCAGGTCGAGGACGAGTTCATGCCTCTCGTCAACGCAGACGATTTCGTTTCCTTCCCGGCTGAGATGCTGTTCAACGGCATGCTCAACACCGGCGTGCCCATGACCTTTGAGGAATGGCAGGCTGCCGGCGGCGCCGGTGAAGCTGCCCCCGCTGCTTCCGGCGAGCCCGCTTCCGCGGAGCCCGCGGCTGAAGGCGGCAACGTCCCCTCCACCGGCACCAACATGGATGTCTCGGAGCTGACCGTTTCCGACTACGCCTACCTGACCAACTACACCAACCGCGATGACTCCGGCCACATTTACATCGGCCATGATGTCGCGGGCGAGACCGTTGACATTGCTCTTGACGAGACTGTCACCGGCGAAGGCTACACCGCTGTCTACGCTCATGACGACGCTGTCGCCAACGTGACCGGCACCGTCGTCCTCACCGACGAAGGCTCCGGCGAGTTCGCTTCCGACTTTGCCGGCACCGGTGCTGCTCTGGTCGCGATGAGCTCCTCCGAGATCAACGTCAAGGACGCTGAGATCTACGGCGACGGCTTCCTGCGCGGCGCAGCCATCGTGTCTGCCAACTCCACCATCACCTTCGAGGACTCCTATGTTGAGTCTCTGGGTGCCAACCCCATCACCGAGTCCTATGACGGCTATCACAGCAGCGCTGACCAGAGCTACATGCTGTCTCCCCCCTGGTGCCTCGGCATTGCGGGCGGCTCCCGTGTCGTCAACATGATCGGCACGACCCCCGTTCTGAACGTCATCAACTCCGAGTTCGTGTCCGGCGGCTGGGCTCTGCTTTCCACCGATGCCGGCTCCAACATGGTCATCACGGTCGTTGACTCCGAGCTGAGCATTCTGCCCGAGAGCATGGGCGGCATGGACAGCGGCTGGCGTATCTTTGGTTACGATGAGGATGCCTACGGCTCCGGCTACGGCTCCTACTACATCGGCAACCCCAGCCAGTACTACTACGGCGCCACCTTTAACGGCGTGACCTACGCGGCCATTGTTACCGGCGGTGATACCGGCCACTATGCCTCCTCCAACGGCACCATCGACATCCTCGACGCGGATCACAACGTCGCCCGCACTGTCGAAGGCAAGGGTCAGCCCACCGTCATCAACGGCGTGTTCGGCTTCATGATCCACAACTCCATGTACAACGGCCTGTACGTCGAGGACGGCACCGTTGTCAACGCCGAGGATGCTATCGTCATCTACAAGGCCGCCAACTCCGATTGGTACTTCGACAACGCTGAGCTGAACTCCGCCAAGGGCGTTCTGTTCCAGATGATCGACAACGACGACGACTCCCGTATCGGCGGCAACCCCATGTCCGTTGCTACCGGCTTCGACGAAGTCTACAACGACGAGAAGGTCTCCGGCGAGATCGGCTTCCCCGGCCTCACCTATGACTGGGAGTCCCCCGTGGGCGGCAACTCCGTCACCGCGACCTACACCAACGGCAGCTATGTCGGCGACATCTTCAACGGCACCGGCTACTACGGCCAGAAGGGCGATGACCTTGTTGTTACCCTTGGCGAAGGCGCCTCTCTCGAGGGCGCTATCGCTCTGACCTCCACCATCAAGGGTGTCCCCTACTCCGCGGAAGCTCTTGAGGGCATCAAGTACTACGGCGACGACATCGTCTACAACTTCCTCGATGCCGAAGGCAAGGAATGCGACGAAGCCAATGCCGCTTTCATCCAGATCACCAGCTACACCATCAACGAGTACTTCCTCCAGGGTCACGTTGAGAACCTCCCGTTCTACAACGGCGCTTCCACCATCGACGTGGTCGTCGAGGCCGGCGCGACCTGGAAGGTCGCCGGCGAGTCCCTCGTGACCGGTCTGAGCGTTGCCGAAGGCGCTACCGTCCTGGGCGAGCTGACCGAGAACGCGGACGGCACGCTGACTCTCGTTCCCTCCGACAAGGCTCTGGCTGCCGGTTCTTACGGCTCCATCGCGGCTGTTGGCGGCGGTGAAAACGTCGGCGGCGGTGTCACCAACGACGGCACCCTCGATGTCGGCGCGGCGGCTGCGGCCATTGCTGTCGGCGGCGAAGCTTCTGCGGAGCCCTCTGCGGAACCCGCTTCCGAGGAAGCTCCCGAGACCGTCACCATCGGCAACTACACCTTCACCGTCTACACCTTCGACGGCGAGCAGTATGTGAAGCTGGACGACCTGACCGCCGTCCTGGCTGCTGATGAGGCTCCTGCCGCTTCCGGCGAGCCCTCCGAGGAGCCCGCTGCTGCGGAAGGCGGCGACACCAGCGAGAAGGCTTATCAGGAATACCTGAAGGCTTATGTCGATGCTTGCCCCGCTGTTACCGACGATGTGTTCCCTGAATTCGCGGCTCTGATCGATGCCGGTGACTATGTCTCCTTCCCTGTCGAGATGTGCTTCACCGATGCTTACTGGGGCTTCGTGGCTGCTACCTACGATGAGTTCGTGGCTGCCGGCGGCAACGTCGAGATCCCTGCTTTCGATGCCGGTCTGACTCAGGACTAATCGAAAAGCTTCTCTGAATATTTCAGCTTAAGCAAGGGTTTCCCCGTCCTTCGGGACGGGGAAACTTTTATCAAAAACAGCGGATCTCGCATCTCTGCTCTCGTGGAAAAAACTTTTCAAAAAACGAAAAAATAATCCGATTTTTTATTGACAAAACGGGCAATCTTTAGTACAATACTGCTTGCACGATTTGGCGGCGTAGCTCAGTTGGCTAGAGCACGCGGTTCATACCCGCGGTGGCACCGGTTCAAATCCAGTCGACGCTACCAATCATGCAGGACGAGGACTTTTAGTCCTCGTCCCTGATATGGAGGCTTAGCTCAGCAGGTTAGAGCGCATGCTTCACACGCATGAGGTCGCGCGTTCGAGTCGCGCAGTCTCCACCAAGTTCATACGGCCCGTTGGTCAAGTGGTTAAGACACCGCCCTTTCACGGCGGTAACATGGGTTCGAGTCCCGTACGGGTCACCATTTTGGGAAGCCTTGATTTTTCAAGGCTTCCCGCTTTTTTCTAGCATTATCAATGCTTTGCGGTAGTTATAATATCTAACGGAGCGTATGGAAAAATAACGGCGCGTATGAAAAAATAATATAAAATTACATACAAATTACATACGATATTTTGACTTTCTTATAACTTGAAAAAGCAAACACATGGTCAATCATACCCGTACCGCGCTACTAATTCAGCGGGCGCTATTGCTTTATCGTCTATATACATATCCGCGCCGATCTTGCGCGTGTCATAATCCCAACGCTCCAGCATTTCCCGCGTGTTGCTGTTCACCGCGTCAAACTCAATGCCGTGTGACCTACACCAGCTTATAGCCATCTCCAAGTCCTGCCCCTCTCGGCAAGTCCACAAAACAAGTCGGTTGCTTTTCCCCAGCATTTTAACCGTCTTTATAACAGCTTCTTTTGGTCTGCCAATGCCGGGATATGCGCCCTCGCACAGCGTCCCGTCAAAGTCAACCGCTATCGTCAATCCACTCGGTATCTTCCTCCGTCTTACAGCCGCTTTTGCGGTCGGGTCAATATATGCCATCCGTTTATCCTCACTAAAACTAAAATATAAACTAACAAAACTAAAATATAAACTAACAAAACTAAAAGTATAAACTAACAAAACTAAAAGTATAAACTAAATACTTTGCTAGTTTTATTTACTTATTGACAAAAAACCTAAATTTCCGCAAATAAGAAATGCCCCGACTGTTTCCAGTCGGGGCTAACTGTTAGTCGATCTTCACTTCATCAAAAGGCGTTTTCCACGGCTCGCTTCTGGCGTTGGAATAGATTTGGTAAAGTTCTCTCGCATCTTCCTCGCTCATTGTAGCAAGCGCAGCTTCTTTTACGGCGGACTGACTACCCGTGTCTTTCCCCATATCTTTCAGCTTGCCGTAGAAACTATCGACTTCTTCAAGAGATATTCCGGCGTCAAAGGCTGACTCATAATATTTCGCTCTGCCGTCTGTGTTGGAATTGGAATACAGGGCATCAATCTTCTGACGATCTGAAAGATCGGAATTGATTATCGCCTCCGAGGCTTCAAGCGCGTTTTCTGTTCCGCTCGTAATTCCCTTTGTTGTCAGCGCGCCGATTATATCCTTGTTGCTTGCAGACCAGAGTTTAGACCATGTACTGTTGTCGTAATCTTTGGCGGCTTGGTGCTTGCCGTAAGAGTCGGAGAATGAATAGATGGACTTTATCACCTCTGCTCGCGCTTCATCGTTCAGCGCATCGTAGTAACCGCTTTCCATGAAATCAGAAACAAGGCTATACTGCTTTTGCCCTCGCGCCTCGGCATACTTTACATACTCGTCTTTGGTGAAGTGTTTGCCATTTACAGTTGTGCTTTGAGCCGCAGCCGTGGGGAATATGCCGGAGATGTCCGGATTGTCGTCATAAATCCGCTGTAACTCCGCTTCGACTTTGTTCGTGTCCACCTTGCTGATATATCCGGGGCTCAAAAAGTTTTCAAAGATGCTTGCGCCAAGTGTGCCGGAGCTTTCGCGCTCGCCCCATGCGTTGATATAGGGGATTTGGCTGTACTCGCCCGGAGTTTTGTTCATAACACTTCCGAGCCAGTAACGGACATTCTTGTTGATAGGACTGTTATCGTCGTAACGATAGGTCTGTTCCCTTTCGTCCTCAAAGAAAGAGCGTTCTATCTGACCGCCAAGTGTAGGGACAAACTGAGACAGATAGTTTCTCACAAGTGCCGCAAGTGTTCCGAAGAATACATTGCCCTCGTCCTTTGCATAAGACAGATCATCAATAATATCCGAAACACCTGACAGCGCGGACATTTCCAACATCGGGTCTGTGACTTTGGCGATTGCATCCATAAGTCCGTCTATGCTCTTATTTTCGGACATCCACCAGTCATAAATATTCGCACCGACGAACATTTCCATAGCAGTCGGCGCGGCCCAATCGAGCGTATAGCTGGTGTCGCCAAGCTGCAAAGAATAGTCTTGATACCCTTGGAGTTTTAAAAACTGTTCTTCTTCATCGTTGTCGCCAAGCTTTCCGACGAGCTTTCCGACGGAAGCGAGATACGCGCCAAGAGCAAGCGCAGCGGTGCCGGAAATGCCCTTGCTTATTTCATTGATTGCTTGGTTTGCCGTCCACTCACCGCTTTTGACTTTAGCAAACGCTCTTGACGTGTTGGTAATCATACCGATAGGCGAATACTCGATGCCGCGAACGAGGACATTAGCGGGTGTTCGCTTGAATGGAAGGACGGACGAAAGCGCGACATTCGCCGCTTTCTGCACTTTGTTTGTGCTGCCCTTATACCCGAGCTTTGTAATCGCATCAGAGAAAGCGTTTGTATCTCTGTATGTAGCTTCGGCAGATTCCTTGATTGCGTATTTTCTGGCGGCGGCAAGAATGTCGGCATCAGCCGTTCCGTCCGCGATACTCTCCGCTGTAATGCTGTTGGCTTTGAGATAACCGGCAAGCGCCATAGTGTACGCGGGACGCGAGAACAAAACATCTTCCTTATCAAGACCGAGGCTATTCAGCTTTCGCAGCTTTTCAAGCGGTTTGAACTTGAAAATAGTCCGCTGTGCGTCGATCTCGTTTGCGCTGTCCGTGTACTTACCACCAGACTGGACAAGGTTTTCGTCCTCCTGGAATAAGCTCCATGCCGACGAAACAAGGGCGCGGTCTTTCTCGTTGAGGAAGTTGATAACGGATTTCGTTCTTCCAGTTTTCCCGCCAGACAGCTTATCCACAATAACCTCGCCGCCGGTGGCAGCGAGGTTTTTAAGCCCGCGCATCGGGGCAAACGCCATATTGCCAAATATATTTCTGGCGTGCGTCCTTGCATTGCCAAGCATAGAAAGATAGCGCCATGCGTTGAACCTATCCGAGAATGTAGACGGGACTTGCTGTGCGATAGATTTCGTGATCGCGTTCCATGCGTCTTTGATTGCAGCCTCATCGCCGGATATGATCGCGTCACGGTAGTTGTTCAGCAAATCATCCGAGAGGTCAAGATCGGGCGCTCTGTCTCCGTACTTCTTGATAAGATCCTCCCGCAAATTCTCGACGCTTCTTACTGCCGCGTAAAGCTGCAACTGCGGAGATAGTTTATTAACCATGGACATTGCTTGCAAGGTTTGTGCAGCTCGCGGTGACATCTTGGAAAGCTGCGTAGCAATGTCGATAGCCGTAAGCACATCACCCGAATTTGCCGCGTTATTGAACAGCGTGAGGCCAAGCGTGTAAAGTTCTTTGGACACAACGCCACGGTTGACATCGGCGTTAAACTCTGCAAGAGCCATGTCCCATCCCTTGTCTTTGATGGTGGCTGCTGCCTTTGCCTGCGCGTCTGCGTCGCTGATCTGGATATACGACATATCCCCGCGTCTGGCAGCCTCCATAACGGCGGCGGAAACTTCATTCGTCGTAAGCTTCGCGTTGGCAATCGTAGAGGCGTGTTTGCTTGTATGCCCTCCGTTCTCGTCCAGAACAGGCATATCTACTGGAGTTCGGCCGCGCTCGTTCATTGTATCCTGCGCGGCATCCTCGTTGACAGGATGGTACAATCTTCCGCGCTCGTCCGGCTGTGCGTTGTTCTGCCATTCGGAGACGGGGTCAAACCCGTAGTCGGCAGCTCCAAGACCATCTGTTTGCGAGCGTCTATATTCCTCGCGCAGTTCATCGTCGCTCAATCCTTCAAGCGCCGCCCGCATACCGTTATCGCGGACATACTTATCCTCTGCGGTTTCCGCACCCGTGATTTTGCTTTTGGCTTCGATGTATGCCGCGTTCGCGTCTGCTCTTGTTCCGTCTGTCCGCTGCTCGATAGACTGATAACCATTCGTCAGCATATCGTCCAGAATGATTTCAACCCGCTTTGCGTCTGCTGTGTTCTCCTGTCCGTGGTCGTCGATGATACGCTGGCAAACATCAATGATCTGGTTTCGGGAAAGTCCAAGGCCTCTTGCCCTGTCTAGCTGTGGCGTGGTGTCGCCCGCCCTGCGATTTTTCCCTTTTCCGTTGTATTCTGTGTCGGAGGAAATACCCGCATCATGCGCGAGGTCTGTTGCTGCCTCAACATAAAAGTCGTGCAATTCGGGGTGATCCCACTGGAACGCCTTGACCCTTGTGTCTCCCATATCGCTCATATTACGGTTGTCGATATGGTTTTCCGCCTGCCCGAAATTCGCAGAGACTTTCCCGCTGTTCACGCGATCCGTTTGGACTTCGTTAAATTCCGCCTGTCGGATATTCTCGCGCTCCGCTTTTACCGCTTCTGCCTCTTGGTTGAACGCGGTAATTTCTTCTTGCGTCACATCGGGTCTGGAAAGTTCCTGCGCCTTCTGTGTGAGTTGTGCTTCGCGCTCTGCAAGACTTTCGCGCCGCTGTTCAAGCGTTGGTTCTGTCTGCTGTGTTTGCGCCTCATTCTGCGCGTTTAACGGCTCTGTGACTGCTGTTTCTTCCGTGGGCGTAATAGTTGCCGCCCACTGCTCCTGTTCCGCCACCGTCCGTTGTTCTGTGCCGAAAGCATCGCGGACGGATTTAATGGTGCCGCGTGGATTTACTGCCGCCTGCTCCGCTTTGCCATACAATGCACCAATCACGCCACCAACGAATGCGTCCACATAGTCGTTGACGGTAGCCGTTTCTGCGTCCTTGCCATAGGCGATCTTGCTGATGGCATCGTTCAACGCCTGCGTGACAACTTCCTCAACACCTTCTGCGCCTAGGTCAAGGCCAGTCCTGACAAAGATGTTATTCAGGATCTTACTGCTCTTAACGTTATCAAGGAACTCGTCAATTACACCTTTCTTCGGTCCGGTGATTGGGTTTCCGCCCGAAATAATTTCGGGGCCGATTTCAGCCACCGACCGTGCTATGCCGATAGCCGCCGCTTTCTCTCGGTCGTCCCCGTTCTTCTCCGCGTTCCTCGCTTCTTGACCGTAAGTGCCTACCGCCATAGCCGGAAGTGCAGACGCACCGCCGCCGACCGCAAGGCTCAAGGTGTTATCTACGGCGTTTCCTGCGCCACGAACAAGCTGCGTCCCGAGCCACCCAAGGCCGTCGGTAGCTTTCTCCATATCTTCTGCGGCGCTCTCGTTGACCTTGTCCGCTTCCGCACCAGCCTTGGCGCTGATCGTCTGGTTTTCTGCATTCGCTGTAGAAAAAGCGTCAATGTAAAACTGAAGATGCTCGATCTGGTCTTTGGCATCTTCGTAGTCTGCCTTATCAATAGGCGTACCGTCCTGCCAAACCCCGCCGTTCTCGTAGGCGTTGACAATATTCTTATACGATTCCTGCGCCTTGACATAGTTGTCTAGCGCCATCTGCGTGATTTCGTTTCCGATGCGGTTTTCGTTCTCCGTCCCGAATGCGGCATAGTCCATGAAGCGTCCCGCGAAAGACTTCGCACCGGACTTGCCCGAAAGACCAAGGCGATGGAAGATGTTTGTCTTATCTTCGGTCGCATACTCGGACCGTTCCTTTACTTCCGGCTCCTCTTTCTTTTCCGTAGACCAAATAGAAGCAGGAAGTTTGCTTTGAGCGATCTCATGCGCCTGTTCCGTCTTGTGCTGATTGTATGAAGCATACAGTGCATCAATAGTTTCCTGCATCTCATCATGCAGCTTCTGGTTTTCTTCCTCGCTCCCGCCGTAGGCAAGCGTTTCGGGGTTTATGGCGTTTCCGTTGGAATCATAAACGCCAAAATCCAAGTGAGGCCCCGTTGCTGTGCCCGTCTGTCCGACATAGCCGATAACATCTCCGCGCTTGACGCGCTCTCCGGAACGGACGGTGTAGCTCGCCATGTGAGAGTATCGCATAGTCAGCCCGTCATCGTTGCCGATCTTGACCGTATTACCATAGCCGCCGTTGTCTCCCGAAAAGCTCACAACGCCGTCAGCAGCGGCATAGATGGGCGTACCTTCTGCTGCGCCGATGTCGATTGCCTGATGGTTGGTGGACGCTCCAGCAATAGGAGCTTTACGGTAGCCAAAGCCGGACGTGATCGCGCCACCGTCAACCGGCCACAAATAACCGGCGCTTTTCTTCGCGTCGGAATAAGACGATTTCGCGGTATCAAGTAGCGCCTGAACATCTTGCGTATAATCGCCTTTTCCGTACTTCATGGATTCAATTAGGGCGTTTGCCTGTGCGATCCAGTTCTGCGCCGCGTTGTTCTGCTTTCCATTGTCGGCATAATCGTAGAAAGTGGGGAGCTCGTCCGTGTTTCCGATGTAGTAATCACGGAGCTTCATAGCGGTGTCATATACACTCTGGCGATATGCGCCCTTGTCATTCACATTATCGTCGTCGCGGATGGATTGCAGAATGGTATTGGACGAATTGACAACGCTCTTAATGCGCCCAGAAAGCTCCTCGCGGCTCGCGCCGTTGCTGGCATCGCGGACAATGGAGTTGACGGAGCTTGTCCACGAAGAACGAGTGACGGGATCGGATTGGAAAGAAGTTTGCGGGGCTACTTGTGAAGAACTGTAGTTTTGCTTCTTCTTGTTGTCATAAGATGCTGTAAAATGCGCGGCAGCAAAGTTTTTAGGAAGTGTATTAGCCATATTCGACCATCCTACTGCAATTTATTTTCTACCTACAATCAAACTAGGCTTTGTCCCTGTAACAATCGACTTACTGATCTTTGTCTTTGTGTCATCGCTTTGTTTAGGCGACATATCAACTCCGAGCGTCGGAACATAAAAATCATCATCACCGGAACTTGAGGCGGAACTGCCAGACCCGCTATATCCTCCGCTGTAACCACCACTGTAACGAGCTCTTCCATAGCTAGGCGTATAGAGCGCGTTAGCCCGTGCCCTGTTCCATTCGGCGATATACTGCTCATTGGCAATCTGGCTCTGCCATGCGCGGTAATTCTCATCCGCCTGTGCCTGCGCCACGGAAACGATGCTCTGCGCCTGCATCTGATATTCAGCAAGAAGTGCAGCGGCCTTCTCGTAATCGTTCTGCTTGACCGCTGCGGCGACGTTATCCTGATACGCTGTCTTGATCTTGGTGATTTCAAGCTGCGCGTTTGCGACGGCGTTCGCCTGTGCCAGTCGAATATCAGACAAGTCGGATTGCATCTGGTTATTCATGGCAAGCTGTGCCTGCGATCCAGCGCCCGACGAAACGCCACGGGATGCGGCGTATTCGTTGAACTGCTGCCGATTCTTCTCCGCCTGCGCCGCCACGGTGTTCGCGGCTTTGGTGTAAGTGCCGGGGATTTTGGCAAGATTCGCATTCGCTTCCAGAAGCGACGTGTCGTAAGCCGATTGCAGCGCCGCAATATCTGCTTCCTGTTTTGCCGCATAAGTCTCGTTTACCTTGTCCGTCTGCGCCTCGTAAGTAGGAAGTTGAGCGGCTTCATAGGATTCAAGTTTCGGGGCTGTCCACGCTTTGTAGTATTCTGAATAGTTCATTTACCATTCCCCCAGGTCTTCGAAAGTAACGTCACCGTTTATCGCGGGGACGATATCGCTGTTTATAAATTCCTTGATTACGCCACCCGCATAGTCGAACTTCGCTTTTAACTGTGCGGGAGACAGCCCGCCGGTAACATTCGGCTGATCGGGAAGCGCAGATATTGCGGCGATGTCATCCGTCAAATAAGGTACAAAAGCCATAAGCCCTCCTCACATTTTCTTTCCGCCGTATGTGATATTGAACAAAATCGAGAGAACGCTGCCGTTCTGTTCCGCACCGGCATAGAATACTAGTTTGAGATAATCAAATCGTCTCGCAACAAGCCGCCGATTAACAACGTAAGCCAGAGCCGACATACCAAAGGATAAATTTGAGAAATCAACTGCTCCGAAATCGAACGCAGAATCAGACCCGACAGCCTGAATCGTGTTGTCTATTGCGGGGTTAGAATCAGCAATCAAGCGGATGCCAAACCCGCCCTCTGTTTGCGGTCTTGCAGAGACCCACGCCTCGGCATAATACTTGCGAAGATTTTCAGCACCGAAAGCCATAGAGCCGGATTCATACCACGCATCTATGACTTTTTCGCTTCCTCCGACATAATCCACCATATAGATTTGGCTCATGGTCAGCAGATACCCGTCCGTTGTTCCGATATACAAACTTCCGGAATATCTTGCAAAGCAACTAGCCTTGATCCCGTTATAGCAATACCAAGCATCCACGGCGTAATTATGGACGAGAGCCCTCTCACCGTAGCAGATGTAATACTCCTGCTCGTCGTTGTCGTCGTAAGTGATGCAATCGCTTAAAACGAAACTAGACAGCGTTTGGTTTACTTTGTCGGACACACGCTTCGCCTGTCGTTCATCCACCGTTAAATTTGCGGTGTAGGACGAGTTGTTACGCCATTCATAGCAAGCTCCGTTACACAGAGACCTCGCAGAGTTTAGAACAAGCTGCGTTTGCCCCATTGCAACATTCCCGAGGCTTCTGTTCGCTGGAGTACAGAAGAAACTTGCAATGGTAGACCCGTCTTGCAATGTCATGGTGGAGTACGCGATAACCCACGTTGACGCTCCCTTGAATGCGATCATGCGGGAATAGTGGCGAATAAGACCGGTGACGGCATCGTTTTCGTCGCCCACTGCTATCTCGTTCAGTTCGGGGAAATAATCCGCTCTCGGCTGCCCGTCCTCGTGAGAAATGCCGGAGTAAATCGTTTTGTTCGTCCCGTCCCCGTATAGAAATATGCGGTTATCGTTTGCCCCGTTGTATAGCTCATGGTAATTTTTTGAACACACTCTGCTCCGCATAGACGTTGAGCCGGTCCATGCAATTTCCAACGTATTCGACCCTGCAGACGGTGCAGAATCAAGCGTTACTTTACCGTTCAGCAAATCGGCTGTATAAGAAACGCTCGCGCCCGTCCCGAGGTCTTTTACCCAGTCAACAGACGCAATAGACGATTCCGGCAAAACGAACTCCGTCGCCGTACCGTCAGGAGAAAACCAGCACCGCTTGGCAGGGGTAAGAAGATTGACACCCTCTAATAGATCGCCGCCGCCCGTCGGGCTGACATTCTGCGTCACGATGGGTCTGTACCCGTCCACAGTCATCATGTCAACGCCGTCCCACACTTGATAACTGACACCATCCAGAATATACAGTTTCAAATCCCAAGGAATAAAAGAAACGTGCCCGTTGGAACAGTTTCCTATCTCGCTGTGCGTTGTCCCGTTGTAGGCATATAGTTTCGTTCCAGCTGCATACACCAGATATTCAGACGATGCGACGCGACCGCTCCACATTCCGTGAATAGCTCCCGAATACATCGCCTCAACGCGAGTTCCCGGTCTTCGCCTCATGTTTCGATCTCGTGTCACGCGCCAGTTGTTGCAAACACTTGCCTCTCCGAGCTTTAATTTACTATCACCGTCCGGCGCTTCGTTCAGGCCGAGCCAATTCTCGATGCGGAACATTTTCTGTGTCGCCGTTCTGATATTTGCCATGTCACCATCTCCCGAAAGCGTCGTACTGATTGACTATGCCATAGCAGTCCTCGATGAATTCAAACTCCTGCGGCACTCCTCTCGCCAGCTGCATTTTAAGTTCCTCGTATCGCTGATTATGAAAAGAAGCTTGGAGATTGTCTTCTCCAAGCTTCAATTCGGCAGCAATGCCAAGCGGCATAACCGTCCGGCAAATGCCATCGTCCAACGGTATAGAATCATCAATGCTTGCGATGACGGGAGGAACGTCGCGTATTCCGCCCTCGCTGGCAAACGTATCGGAGAACGGCGCGAGCTCGACGATGAAGTGATTGATAAGACCGATAATTCGATTGTCATACTCCTCTGTGTTGGGCTCATAATTGCTAGTACCGACTTCGTTCATCAAAACAAGTGCAGCATTATATACTTCTCTGCCTGTCATTTGTTCCTCCAATACAATAGTTGAGTTATTTGCTTTAAGGACAAAGTCATTTGCTATAATCTGCCTTAAAGCAAATAACCCATGCTATTTATTCTTCTTCAAAAAGGCCGCTGTACTGACCCTCTCCGTAGATGCCGTCGTAGTCCATTATTCGATCTTCTCCCATGTCGACGGGCCGCATTCGCCGTCAGCGGTAAGACCATGCTGCGTCTGGAAGTCGATAACATCGTCCTGCGTGGACTCGCCGAAGTCGCCATTGCACGGAAGAACAAAGCCAAGACCAAACAGCTTACGCTGGAGGTAGAAAACCTCTCCGCCGAAGCTGCCGAGTTTCAAAACAGTATGCACAGGCTTCTTCTCGCCGAAC
>JAZUEL010000001.1:0-29901 GCA_045640125.1 Oscillospiraceae bacterium | reverse complement strand
TGAGCTGCTTTCAAGAGTCGGGCTTGATGACAGAGCAGATGCTTATCCGAGTCAGTTATCGGGCGGACAGAAACAGCGTGTCGCAATCGTACGTGCGCTTGAGATGGAACCTGAGGTAATGCTTTTCGATGAGCCTACTTCGGCACTCGACCCCGAGATGGTAGGAGAAGTTCTTGACGTTATGAAAGAGCTTGCCAAGGCAGGCATGACGATGGTGGTCGTAACGCATGAGATGGGCTTTGCCAAGGAAGTCGCCGACCGGATCCTGTTCATGGAAAACGGCAAGCTCATCGAGGAAAATACGCCGAATGAGTTTTTTGCCAACCCCAAAAGCGAACGCAGCCGCGAATTTTTGTCCAAGGTTCTGCTGTAAATTATCCCATCAAAAAAGCCGAGCGTTTCCCGTTGTCGGAAACGCTCGGTTTTCTTATTCTGCTGTTTGATCGGAATTGTCAGGTGCTTCGTTTACCTGCTGCTCGATGTTTTGCTCCATCTCCTGAATAGCGCTCATACGGCGACCGAAAGCCTCCGCTTTTTTGCGAGCTTTCTCCTGCGCCTTGTTCACCTGACGCTGCCGAATCACCGGCGAGAGAAAGGCCAAGGCCAGCACAACGCCACCGATGACAATCCAGCCGAGGATATCCAGCAAAAGCTCCCGCGTCATTTCAGCACGACCTTTGCAAAGTTTTTCTTGCCGCGTTTGAGCAGCACACCGTCCTTCAGCGCTTCGGCGCTGAAGCTGAGGTTGATATCCTTCACCTTTTCGCCGGCCGCTTCCACGCCGCCCTGCTGGATATTGCGGCGGGCATCGCTGCGGGTGGTGCAGAGACCGGATGCCACGAGCAGGCTCATGATATCAAAGCCCGTTTCCTCGCTGATCTCGGTCACGGGCATACTGTCCATGCTGCCGCCGCCGAACAGACCGCGAGCCGCCTCCTGCGCCTTGGTTGCCTCCTCCTCGCCGTGGACGAGCTTAGTCAGCTCAAACGCAAGAATCTCCTTGGCGGTATTGAGCTGCGAGCCTTCCCAGGAATCCATCTTGTCGATCTCCTCGAGGGGCAGGAAGGTCAGCATACGAATGCACTTGAGAACATCCGCATCCTCGACGTTGCGCCAATACTGATAGAAATCGAAGGGGCTTGTCTTATTGGGATCGAGCCACACCGCGCCGGAAGCGGTTTTGCCCATTTTTTTGCCCTCGGAGTTGAGCAGCAGCGTGATGGTCATGGCATGAGCATCCTTGCCGAGCTTGCGGCGAATGAGTTCCGTGCCGCCGAGCATATTCGACCACTGGTCGTTGCCGCCGAACTGCATATTGCAGCCGTAATGCTGATAGAGGTAGTAAAAGTCATAGGATTGCATGGGCATATAGTTGAATTCGAGGAAGCTCAGCCCCTTTTCCATGCGCTGCTTGAAGCACTCGGCACGCAGCATATTGTTCACGGAGAAGCAGGCACCGATGTCGCGGATAAAATCCACATAGTTGAGGTCAAGAAGCCAGTCGGCGTTGTTCACCATCTGTGCCTTGTCCTCGCCGAACTCGATAAATCGGGACATCTGCTTTTTGAAGCATTCACAGTTGTGCTCAATGGTCTCGCGGGTCATCATGGAACGCATATCCGTGCGGCCGGAGGGATCGCCGATCATCGCCGTGCCGCCGCCGATGAGGGCGATAGGGCGGTTACCCGCCATCTGCAGACGCTTCATCAGACACAGCGCCATAAAGTGACCGACGTGCAGGCTGTCCGCCGTGGGGTCAAAGCCGATATAGAAGGTGGCTTTGCCGTTGTTGACCATTTCGCGGATCTCGTCCTCATTCGTCACCTGCGCGATCAGACCACGGGCCACCAGTTCTTCATAGATTTCCATTCTTGTCTCTCCTTTTATAATCCTCCGCCGCAGACACGGCTTCCTCCGCTGCCTGCAGGGTCGTATTTGTGATGTTGTCGCCGCCGATAAGACGCGCCAGTTCCCGCGCTCTGCCGTCCCGTTCGAGCTCCGAAACCGTCGTGTAGGTGCGTCCGGCGCGCTCGGATTTTTCGATCAGATACTGGCTGTCCGCCATCGCGGCGATCTGCGGCAGATGGCTGATGCAAAGCACCTGCTTATGCCGCCCGATATCGTTGAGCTTTTCCGCCACGCGGCTCGCCGCCACACCGGACACACCGGTGTCGATCTCGTCAAAGACCGCCGTGGGGATACCGTCGTTCGCACCGAATACATTTTTCAGCGCCAGCATAATGCGGCTGAGCTCGCCGCCCGAAGCAATGCGGGCAATGCGCCCGGGCGCTTCGCCGGCGTTGGCGCTCATGAGGAAGCAGACCTCGTCCGCACCGTCGGGCTGGAGCTTTGTCGGCGTGATCTGCGTATCGAAGCGAACAGAGGGCATAGACAGCTCCCTCAGCTCCTGCTCCACCCGCTGCGCCAGCGTCTTGGATGCCGCTTTTCGTGCCTGCGTCAGCTTGTCCGCCTCCGCCCGACACGCCTTTTCCAGCTTCTCCCGTTCTTTTTCCAGCCGTTCCAGCGCATCGGAGGAAAACTCGATCTCCTCCAGACGTTTCACAGACTGCTCATATATATCAAGCAAGTCGGCTTCATCGGCGGTATTATACTTCTTTTCGAGCTTCCGCAGCAGGCTCAGCCGTGATTCCACGCGGTCGAATTCCTCCGGCGAAAAATCAAAACCATCCTTAAAATCGCGGATACGCTCCGACGCATCCGTCAGCAGTGCCAAGGCTTCCTTGAGACTCTCATCCGCTGCCGCGAGTTCCTCACTCCATCGGCGTGCGCGCTCCAGTTCCCCGCGGGCAGCGCCGACCAGCGTCAAAGCGTTCTCCTCTGCACCGTACAGTGCATCATAAGCGCCGTCCGCCGCTTCCCGAAGCCGCTCGGAATTGCGCAGAAGCTCGGAGAGGGATTCCAGTTCCTGCTCCTCGCCCGCTTTCAGCTCGGCTTTTTCAAGTTCCTCCACGCGAAAGCGCAGAGTCTCCGCCAGTCGGCGGCGCGTTTCATCGTCCAGCGTCAGGTTTTCGATCTGGCGTTTGTTATCCAAATACGCCGCATACTGAGCCTTGTAGGCACTCTTATCCAGTCCCGCATACGCGTCCAGATACGCGAGATGGCGGGCTTCATCCAGCAGCAGCCGTCCGTCGTTCTGCCCGTGGATGTCCACCAACAGCGCACCCAGTGTGCGAAGCTGCGACACCGAAACGGGCATCCCGTTCACGCGCACAGAGCCGCGCCCGTCCGCCGTGATACTGCGCTGAATGACCAGCTCTCCGTCGGACAGATCCACGCCGTTTTCCGCGCACCAGTCCTCCGTTCCCTCGGGATCAAACACGGCCGCCGCCACGCATTTATCCGCACCGCTGCGCACGAGCTCGCGGCTCGTTCTCGCGCCGGATACAGCATACAGCGCATCAATGATGATGGATTTGCCAGCGCCGGTCTCACCCGTGAGGACGTTCAGCCCCGCCGAGAATTCCACGTCTGCCCGCTCCACGACGGCGATGTTTTCAATGTGGAGACTTCTCAGCATCGTTTACTTCCCATAGGTACGGCGCAAAAAGGCGCAAAGGCGCTCCGCCGATGCCGCATTGCGCAGGATCACGAGCACGGTATCGTCGCCGGCGATGGAGCCGAGGACGTTGTCATGCTCCATGCCGTCGAGCGCACTGCCGACCGCCTGTGCAAGGCCCGGAAGCGTGCGAATGACGATCGTGTGCAGCGCATAGTCAAAGCTGAGGCAGGCATCGCGGAAAATGCCCTCCATGCGGCGCGACGCATCGCTGTCCACATCCGCCCCCGCCGGCGCATAACGGTAATTGCCGTTCGGCGCGATCTCCTTGACCAGACGAAGCTCCTTGATGTCACGGGACACAGTGGCCTGTGTGCTGTTCACACCGCGGGCCTCCAGCGCTTCCAAAAGCTGTCCCTGAGTTTCGATATCCTGCTCGGTGATGATCTCCAGGATCACATTCTGTCTCGAAGTTTTCATGGGCGTTCTCCTAACTTTTCAAACGCTGTCTCGTAAAAGCTCTTACTGCCGATATGCACAAGAAGCGTCTTGTATTTCGATTTTGTCACGACCACGCGATCGCCGTCGCGCAGATCCACCGTGCCGCGCCCGTCCGCGGACAGCACGCAGCGTTTTTCTCCCAGTTCTTCGGGAATGACCGTCACGCGCCGCTCCGGCTCCAGGACGAAAGACCGCGCCGCGAGGTCGTGAGCGCAGATCGGCGTAAGGATGATGTCCTCCGCCCCGGGCTCCACCAGCGGTCCGCCCGCCGACAGCGAATACGCCGTCGCACCCGTGGGCGTGGAGACGATGATGCCGTCGCCGGAAAAGGTGAAGATGCGGTTTTCGTCGCCGAAGGTGGTGAGCGTGACGTTCTGCACCACACCGCTGATGACCGCATCGTTGATGGCGGTGTCGGTGAACACCAGCCGTCCCTCGCGGTAGATCTTCACATCCAGCATCATACGCGGGACGATGTCACAGTGTCCCTCCGCCACATCCAGAAGTTGTCCGACCGTGTCCATGTCGAGGCTGGCAAGGAAGCCCTTATGCCCCAGATTGACACCGACAATAGGCACCTCCGAGTGCATCACGAGCGGCGCGATGCGCAGGATCGTACCGTCGCCGCCGAGGGTGACGATGAGGGAGGCTTCCTGCAGAGCCTGCTCCAGCGGGGTCTCCAACAGGGTCGTGCTGTGGCCGTAGATAGGACTGACGAGGATGCGGTAGCCCGCCTCCTCCAGCATTTCCTTGACACGCGCGGTACATTCGAGATTGGCGTCCCGCTTGACATTGGGACAAAGTACGATCGTTTTCATCCCAGCACCTCATGTGATTTCTCAACCAGAGCGGCGCAGTCGATGACCGCGCTTTCGCCCTGCTTGGCAAGATAGGCGAGATATTCGATGTTGCCCTCCGGCCCGCGGACGGGGCTGAAATCCATATTCAGCACCGCAAAGCCGGATTCCGCCGCATACTGCAAGAAGTTTTCCAGCACCTCGCGGTGAACGGCAGGGTCTCGCACAACACCCTTTTTCCCCACCTTTTCGCGTCCGGCTTCAAACTGCGGCTTCACAAGACAAGCCACCCGACCGCTTTCTTTCAGAAGACTGAACACCGCCGGCAGCACCAGCCGCAGCGAAATAAAGCTCATATCCATGACCGCCAAATCCATGGCGACCGGAAACATAGTCGGCTCCAGCGCCCGCGCATTCGTGCGCTCCATAACCGTCACGCGCTCGTCACAGCGCAGCGACCAGGCGAGCTGCCCGTAGCCGACATCCACCGCCCAGACGTGCTTTGCACCGTTTTGCAGCAGACAGTCCGTGAAGCCGCCGGTGGAGGCACCGCAGTCGATACAGTCATAGCCCGTCGGGTCGATGCCGAATACCTCGATCGCCTTTTCGAGCTTGAGTCCCCCGCGGCTGACGTAGCGCAGCTTCTCCCCGCGGTATTCCACGAGGCTCTCCTCCGCCACGGTCTGCCCGGGCTTGGTCTGTTTTTGACCGTCCACATAGACCTGCCCCGCCATGATGAGCGCCTTGGCTTTTTCGCGGCTTTCCGCAAAACCAAGCTCAAACACACGCTGATCGAGTCTCTGTTTCGTCATATTTCATCTCCCAGGCAGCGTTCGCAAGGCTTTCGCTGTCCAGCTTTCCCAGTTTTTTCAGTTCCTCCGGCGAGCCGTGCGGCAATATGCCCTCGCCCAGATTCACCAGCTTCACCCTTTGCAGCGGCACGCGCTCCGCCGCAGCCGCACTTAAAAGCTCCATGCCGACGCAGCCGGACTGGCAGCATTCCTCCGCCACGAGCAGCCGCCCCGTCTTACGGAGGGAATTCAGTGTCAACGATGCTTCGAGCGGTTTGATGCGGTTGATCTTCACGACCTCCGCCGAGATCCCGCGTTGAGAAAGCAGCTCCGCCGCTCCCATCATTTCGTTGATCTCTGTTCCGTAGGACACCAGCGTGACATCCGTGCCCTCGCACAAAACGACGCTGTTCTCCTCCGAGCGATCCGCCACATAAGCGCCCTCACCACCGCGCGGATAACGCACGACCACGGGACCCTCGATCTCATAGATCGCACGCCGCAGCATGGAGCGCAGCTCCGCAAAGCTCGACGGCGACAAGACCGTGAAGTTCGGAATGCCGGAGAGATAACTTACATCGAACACACCCTGATGCGTCTCGCCGTCCCGCCCGACAATACCGGCGCGGTCCACGCAGAACACAAGGTGCAGACTTTGCAGCGCCACATCGTGGATCAGCATATCGTATGCCCGCTGCAAAAAGGTCGAATACACCGCGAAGACGGGGATCAACCCCTGCTTCGCCATACCCGCCGCCATCGCCGTCGCGTGCTGCTCGGCAATGCCGACATCGAAGAAGCGCTCGGGGTAGGTCTCTTGAAAGCCGATGAGACCCGTTCCCTCCATCATCGCCGCCGTGATCGCCACGATGCGGGGATCGTCCTTCGCCAGTGCCGTCAGCGCCCGTCCGAACACCGCGGAAAAATCGTCGCCGGTGTAGGCGGGAACGCCCGTCGCCCGATTGAAGCTGCCCACGCCGTGAAAAGCCTCCGGCGCGCGCTCCGCCGGCTCATAGCCACGGCCCTTTTGTGTCACAAGGTGAACAAGACAGGGCCCGTCCTTCTGCTTCGCCCAACGGAGTGCCTCCGTGACCTTTTGGAGATTGTGCCCGTCAATGGGGCCGATGTAGTCAAAGCCGAAATCATCGAACATATTGTCCGGCAGGACTTTGCCCTTGATGCGGTTTTTCACGCGGCGCATCCAGGCATACAGCTTCGGCATCGCATCCGCCAGAGGACGCATACGGAGCTTGAACTGCTGATAGCCCGGTGCCATACGCATACGCTCCAGCATATCCGCTACGCCGCCGGAGGACGGATTGATGCTCATGGCGTTGTCGTTCAGAATCACCACGAGCCGCTCGCCGGAGGAGCCGGCATCCGACAGTCCCTCATAAGCCAGACCGCCGGAAAGCGCCCCGTCGCCGATGAGACAGAGGACGTGGTAATCCTCTTTCAGCGCCGTGCGGGCGCGCGCCATGCCGAGCGCCACCGAGACCGAATTTGAAGCGTGACCGGCAATAAAGGCATCGTGCTCGGATTCGTATGGCTTCGGGAATCCCGAAACGCCGCCCATGTGTCGCAGAAGCTCAAAAGGCTCCTGCCGTCCCGTCAGCAGCTTATGGGTGTAGCATTGATGCCCCACGTCGAACACCAGCCGGTCGCGGCCGGTATCATACACGCGGTGAATGGCAACCGAAAGCTCCACCGCCCCGAGATTGGATGCCAAATGGCCGCCTGTGCGGCTGACGGTGTCGATGAGTTTTTCGCGTATCTCCCCACACAGAGCGGGCAGTTCATCCTCCCGCATCCGCTTCAGGTCGTCCGGATTTTTTATATCGCTTAACAAGAGTTTTTCCCCTTATCCCAAAACACTAAAATTTATACTATACTATAACAAAATGCGCCCTGCATTGCAAGGCGCATTTTGCATATATTCAAATTTTTGTGCATATTATCAGTTTTTTCGGCCTGCAAGTTGTGTGGTCAGCTCGCGCAGAAAATCTGTATCGGAAAAGGCATCCAGCGCTTGAAGCGCCTTTTGCGTGTATTCATCCGCCCGTGCCGTGCATTCATTTTCGCCCGCGAGGGCGCAGTAACCGTCCCCGTCCAGCACATCGTCCCGCAGCTGAAACGCCATTCCGAGCGCATCACCATAGTCCTTTGCCTGCCCGATCACGCCCTCATCCGTTCCTGCCGCTGCTGCGCCCATGGCACACGCCGCCGCGATCAGCGCCGCCGTTTTGCGTTTTTCGGTTTTCAAAATAGCTTCGGCGGTCTCCGGTGTCAGAAGGTCGTCCATCTGCCCACCGCATATACCCGCGAGCCCCGCCGCCTCCGCCAGCAGCGCCACGCAGCGAAAGCGCTCCCGCTCGCCGATCTGTGCGCGAGTGACGGACAAAAATGCCTCCGCCTGCAGGCAGTCGCCCGCGAGCACAGCAGTTGTTTCACCGTAAGCGATGTGGCAGGAGGGCTTTCCGCGTCGCATATCGTCGTCATCCATGCAGGGCAGATCATCGTGGATGAGCGAATAGCAGTGCAGCATTTCGATGCCGCAGGCCGCCGGAATCGCCTTGCGCCAGTCCCCGCCGCACAGGCGGCAAAGCTCCAGGCAGAGGATGGGGCGAATCCGCTTTCCTCCCGCCAGCAGACTGTAACGCATGGCCTCGGAGAGGCGGTCGTTTTCCTGAAAATACGCCGAGAGATAATCTTCTATGGCGTTTATGTATTCCCGCTTACTCAAAGGGCAGCTCCTCCGGGCTTCCGTCCGCGCTTTTCCGAAGCTGGACAACGCGCTGCTGCGCCTGATTGAGCTGCTCGGTGCAGCTTTTCACGAGCCCTGCGCCCTCCTCAAAAAGCCCCAGACTTTCTGCCAGAGGGGCATCGCCCTTTTCGAGGGCGCGGACAATCTCATCCAGCCGAGCCAGCGACTGCTCAAAGCTCTTATTCTCCATCTTTTACCTCCTGTACCACACAGCCGAGGCTGCCCTCGGCCAGCTTCACATCCACCCACTCCCCGACGGATGCCTCCGATGCGCGCCGCAGCGTTCTCCCCTGCGACTGCACGATCGAATAGCCCCGCGTCAAAACCTTCAGCGGACTGAGCGCATCCAGCTTTGCGGCAGAGCCTGCGAGCTTCGCTTTCCGCGCTTCGATTTGTCTTTCATACGCGGACACCAGATTGGCCCGCGCATAGTCAAGTGTCATCCGTTTATTGGCGAGATAGACCGTCGGATCAGTCAGCGCCGGACGCTTGGAAAGCTCGTCCAAACGACGGGACAGCACATCGAACTTTTTGCGAAGCGCCTGCTCCATGCGCACACTTCGATTTTGTATGGTCTCCCGTACTTCTCCCTCATCCGGCACCGCCAGTTCCGCTCCGTTCGACGGCGTGGCGGCGCGTTTGTCCGCCACATAGTCCGCGATGGTGACATCCGGCTCGTGCCCCACGGCGGAAATGACGGGGATCTCGGATTCGTATATAGCCCGTGCCACGCGCTCGTCGTTAAAGGCCCAGAGGTCTTCCATCGAGCCGCCGCCGCGACCTGTGATGATGAGATCGGCGACCTGATAGCGGTTGGCGTAGCGGATCGCTCCGACGATCTCCGGCGGCGCTTCCACGCCCTGCACCCGCACGGGCATCACCAAAATCTTCGCCATCGGCCAGCGGTGCCCCGCCACGCGGATAATGTCGTGCACGGCAGCCCCCGCCCCCGAGGTGATGACCGCGATACGCTTCGGCATAGCCGGCAGAGGTTTTTTGTGCGCGGGGTCAAACAAGCCCTCCGCCGCGAGCTTCGCCTTGAGCTGCTCAAAAGCGACCTGCAGATCCCCCGCGCCCTCCGGCATCAGCTCCGTGACATAGAGCTGATACGCGCCGTCGCGCGGGAAGACGGAGACTCGCCCCGTCGCCGTGACCTGCATCCCGCTCTCGGGCCGAAAGCGCAGCTTCATCGCCGCGCCCTTGAACATGACGCAGCGAATGGCGCAGTCGGCATCCTTCATGGTGAAGTAGTGGTGACCGGAGGGATAGGTCTTATAGTTCGACAGCTCGCCCTTGACCGCGACGCGCGACAGCATCGGGTCACCCTCGATGAGGGTCTTGATGTGGGCGTTGAGCTGAGAGACTGTTAAGGCAGTATCACTCATCTTCGGATGCGGCGGGCTTTTCTTCGCGTCCGTCACGGACGAAGGAGCCCAGAACACCGTTGATGAAGGCCACGACCTCCGCGTCCTCATAGCCCTTGGCGAGCTCTACGGCCTCGTCAATGCTGGAAGCCGTCGGCACCTCGGGCATATAAAGGATCTCATACATCGCCTGCCGCAAAATGGCGGCGGCGGCTTTGTCGATGCGCTCCGTGCGCCAGCCCTTGGCATACTGTGCGATGTAGCCGTCGAGCTCCGGACGGCGTTCCACCACGCCGCAGACGCTCTGCCGGATAAAATCCATCTGCTCCCCGGGTTCGGAACGGTAAAGCTCGGATTCCGCGGCGAGCGAGGCATAATGCTCCGGCTCGAAAAATTCCTCCACAGCCTGTTCCGGCTCGTAATCGCCGCCGACGGCGGAGAAGCCGAGCTGGATGGCTATTTCTCTGGCTGCTGTTCTGGTCATAGTGATTCTTTCCTTTGTATAACACAAGGAGCTCCGGGAGAGCTCCTTGCCGATTGATTTATTTATCGAACGAAATGCCGGTCACATGGACGTTGACCACGCAATCCATCCCCGTGATGGACTCGACCTCACGGCACACGGTATCCTGCACACGGGAGGCGATTTCCGTGATGCTGCTGCCGCTGCAGACGGTGATGAGGACATCCACATGGATGACCCCCTCCACCATGCGGCTTTTGACACCCTTGCCGGTCTTGCGTCCGAACAGCTCCGCAATTTCCGGCGTGTTGGAGGTGCCGAGACCGGTCACGCCCTCCAGGTCGCCCACGACCGACGAGACCATGAGGTTGATCACGTCCTCGGAAATGTTGATGCTGCCCTTTTCTTCCTGTCTGGTGATGTAGTTTTCTGCCATAATAATCATCCATTCCGCCGCTTCGCGTCGGCACAAAAAATGCAAACGTTGCATCTTATCACGCGAAGCAAAGGAATGATAAGATGATTATATTTAACCCTGTATAGTGTGAAAGAAATTTCACACTATACACCTCCGATTTAGCTAAAATATTGTACCACAGTCAATCGGAAATGAAAAGTCTTTTTTTATACTCTGCTTTTTTTCCCGAAAATCTGCTTTCGGAACAGGATCAGATTCATAACGAGGAAGAATCCGACCATGATGAGCAGTGTCATCAGCGGTTTTTCCGGCGCGATCGCCGCAAGCAGCATCATCGGAAAGCCGAACACCATCGCGGGGAAATTCTGATACACCAGATTCTCCGCCGCCGGTGTCTCAAAATCGGGGTCAAGCTCCCGCAGGAGGATGATTCCCGTGCTCGCCGTACCGGTCAGCATACCGTAGGTAACCATGAACTGCTCCTCGCAGTAGTCCCCGAACAGCGTCTTTGCCACATAATGCGTATAGAAGTAGGTGGAAAACGCGCCGACCAGACCGAGGATCAGAATGACGAGCCAGTAGCCCTTGAGCACGTCAATGCGGATCGCCGCGATGCCCGCCACGATCATGATGTCAAAGAAGAAGCCGCTCAGGCGTGTCATCAAAAAACCGCTGATGTGCTGGCGGCGGACGATGCCCTTTTTCATCAGCCAGTTATTGACCGCCTTGACCACCGTTGCCGCAATAACGCCGAGCAGGAAGTTGAAGCCGAACAGAATGGACTTCAGCGCCCCGACGAGATTGCCGAGCCACGCCATCAATCCGTAAGCCAGCAGATAGGAAAGACTGATCAGCACGAGCTGCATGGTGAGCTTGTCGATACTGCCGTTCATAGGGCTCTCGTCTGGTGTCTGAATGTCCTGCAGGCGCAGGCTTTTCGCCTCGCGCTCCTCATGATTCCAGTCGTAGGAAAGTCCCTTTTTCCGCAGCAGATTCAGGTGGATGACACCGCCGAAGCTGGCGGACAGGAAGCCGAGCGCGGCAATGGTGAGCCCGAAGCTGCGTCCGCCGACAAAGCCGTGCTCCTGCTCGTAAATATTGCCGTAGTTGAGCGCCTGCCCTGTCCCCTGTCCGAAGCCAAAGGGAAGCAGAACACCCGCCGCGGAAAATATATTCTTTACCAGAAGTGCCGCCAGCATGGTGATGCCGAGACCGAGTATGCCCTGCAGCAGATAGGTCGAGACCGTTGTCACGCCGGTATCGAAGATCTCACGGCTGCGCTGCTTGCCGAATTTTCCGTCGGAGGGCTTGAGCGTGGTCGCAATAAAGCCGAGCGCCAGACCGTGATAGGTCAGGACTTCGAGCACACCGGCACCGTTGCCGCCGAAAAATGCGCTGTTGAACATATTCTCGCCGGTGATCGCCTCGTAGAGGATCGCCGCCGCCAGCAGCAGCAGACCGCCCAGCACCGAGGACGGGATCAACGTTTTTTTCAAAGCGGGGATCGCCTTTTTCAGCGAATTCGCGATCAGCAGACTGCCCAGCAGGACAGCCAGCAGATCAAACACGCCCCAGACTTGCGCATCCCAAAAGCTGAAATTATCCATTGCGTCGTCCTTTCTGCTTTTACATCAATTTTTTTAATCACTTTGCCATCATAGTCCTGCAATGTGAACTATACTTGAACTCGGCGTGAACTGAAAAACAATCGAATGCAGAAAGGACACAAAACACTTGAAAAAGTAGGCGTTTCGTTGTTTAATGAGAAAAAAAGCGGCGGTACGAGCTATGATACGAATTCTGATACTGGAACAAAATACCGAACGGGCTAAACGCATAGCCGGCTCTCTGCGGGAGATGGACTATGCGCCGCTGACCGCCTGCGACGCGGACGACGCGATGCAGATGCTGGATGAAAACAGCGTGCAGCTCATCGTCGCCAATGCGGACTGCGGCGGCATGGAGCTGACGCGCGAGCTGCGCGAAAACGAGGACATCACGCCCGTCATCATCACCACGGAAAACACCTCCACGCCCCTGCGGCGGCGCATTTTCCGCTGCGGTGCGGACGGCTATATGGCGATTCCTCTCGACATGGAGGAGCTGCAAATGCGCGTGCGGGGTCTCCTGTGGCGCTGCAAGGTCGTGGACGATGCCGTACTTCGTTTCGGAAGCTGTCGCCTGTATGCACAGACGCTGACGCTCGAGACCCCGAAGGGCGAGATCGAGCTGCGGCGAATGGAGTTTTTGCTCTTGGAAAAGCTCCTGAGCTACCCCGGGCGGGTCTTTACCCGCGCCCAGCTCATGGATGAACTCTGGGGATACGACAGCCAGTCCGACCCCCGCACCGTAGACACGCACATTCGCCGTCTACGCAAAAAGCTGCGCGAGGTGGACGATATCCGGCTCGTCACCGTGCGCGGTCTCGGCTACCGCGCCGCCATCCCCCGCCGTGTGCGCAGAGCCGGGCGGACAGGGGAAAAGGAAGAAATCGAATAACACTTTTTTATACGTCAAAACGCACCCGCTGAGCGGGTGCGTTTTGTTTCAGTCCTTGATCTCGATGATGTTCAGCTGCGAAGCATCGTAGTCGCTGTTGGAGAGCACGGTCTGCGTGATCTGCGCGACCGACGGCTCGCTCAGTCCGTCCGCCGGAGCCGGCACCGCCACCGTGACAGCATCCTGCGCCGCAAAGACCACACAATCTTCAAAGTCACGAGCCAGCAGTTCTGTTTCGATCACGGATTCCGCCATGCTCCACTGTGCCATCGTGTTGATCTGGCGCATGGATTCGTCGATCACATCCTGCGACACGTCCGCCTGCGCACAGGCGTTCTGCAAAAGCTGCATCGACTCATCCCGCGACTGCTGCCGCGTCAGCCGCGCCTGCGCGAAGTAGGCATCCACCGCGTCCGACACGCCCGCCGACACGGCGAGATAGTCCTCGTTCGCGGCTTTCATCGCCGCATCCTCCGCCGCTGCCATGGCGGACGAAGCCGTGCCCCACTTGCTGTTGTACGACCAGTTCAGATACACCGCCGCCGCCACAAACACCAGCACGGCCACTACAACTATGTTGCGTTTCCTATTTCGTTTCAAGGTATCCCCTCCTAATTAGATTTCAGCATAAACACCCGCACCCGATCGGCACCGAGTCCGGTATAACACTGCACCGCCCGACAGATATCCAGCCGCACCGAGGCATCGTCCGCGCCCTCACAGACGACCACCGCCCCAAGCTCCGACAGCATCAGACGAACATCGCCCACCCCCTGCATTTCGGAAAGAAGCTGCTGCATCTGCGCCTGCTCGGAAAGCTCTGCCGTGTCCCGTTTGTCACTCCGCGACGGGAGCAGCAGCAGGCACAGACCCGCGAACACCGCCAGTACCGCCAGCTTCATGCCGTCCGCACGTGCCAGGAGCTCTTTCATTTTTCCCATTGCTGTTCCTCCTTTGTGATTCCGAGCCCCGCTTCCACCACCGTCGCCAGCGCCGGATCATACGCCGCTGCGATTCGCGCCGACTGCGGATACCATATTTTCTTCTCCTCATCCCATACAGCCCGCACCTCCGCTTCCGGCACATCCAGTCCCAGTGCCTCGGCTTCGTCCAAAATATATGCCTCGCATTCGCGTTGTATGAAAAGTCTTTGCTCCGTCTGTACCGTCTCCTCCGCCGAGGCCGTGAGTGCATCGGCTTTCTGCCGCCAGTACGCCATGGAGGACGACAGTGCCGCCGCGTCGAGCTCAGTAAAGGGCGAGACCAATGCCAGCATACATACCATGGCACACACGAAGCCCGTCACCGCCCGCACCCGTCCCTTCGGGCAGAGCATCATCGCCAACGAACACAAAAGAGACACCGCCGTGACGGACATGAGCCAGTTTTTCACGCAAACACCTCCGTAGACAGCACAATGGAGAGAAAGAGCATGAATGCGCCCGCACCGACCAGCCCCAGCGCCATGCCGTAGGCCGTGCCGATATCCCCCACGAGCTTCGACAGCCGCCCCTCGGAAAAAGGCTCCGTCAGCGCCGCCGCCGCCTTGAACAGCAGAAAATACAGTCCCAGCGACAGGATCGGCCCTATGCACACACACAGCACCGCCGCCAGTCCCACGACACCCACCGCGCTGCGAATCAGCTCCGCGCCCGCGAGATAGGTCCCCGCCGCGTCCGACAAAATCTTGCCGACCACCGGCAGCGCGGAGCTGATGGCGGACTTGGCAAGTCCCGTCGCCACCGCGTCCGCTTTGCCGCTCACCGCGCCGGACACGGACAGATACAGCGTAAAGCCGGTGCAGAGCAGCGTCAGCAGCGTCGTGCACATCCACTTGATGACCGTCACGGGCGCTCCCAGTGCCCCGCTCGGCAGTGCCGCCCGTGCCGTCGCCGCCGCAACATAGGCATACAGAAGCGGCACGATGATGTCCACGCCCCAATTCAGCAGAATATCCATAAAGAAGCTCGACGCAGCATAACGCGCCGCTCCCGCCGCCGCATGACCGGATGGCGCGGATGCCGCCGCCACACAGGGCAGCAGCGCCCGCGAGAAATCCACCATGTCGTAGAGCGCGTCCCGTGCCTGCGAGAGATAGCCCGTCATGGCGCTCACACTGCACCCCGTCACCGCCAGCGCCGCCGCCAGTATTGCATATTCCGGCGTTTTCCCCTCCGGGGAAGGCGCCCCCGCCAGCGAGCACAGCAGCGCTACCGCCGCCGCGACCACCGCCCCGGAAGCCGCCTTGGACAGCGACTCGGAAAAATGCTCCGCCGCCCAGTCGAGGAGCTTGTCCAGCAAAGCCATGCCGTCGGTCTGCGGGCCAATCTCCACCTCGCCCAGAATTTCCCGCGCCTCGTCGGGCAGCGCATCGAGGACGCTTTGCGTGTCCACCGCGAGCGCAGGCAGGGACAGCACCAGACAGAAAAGGAAACAAACAATCAGTTTTTTCATAGCATATCTTCGATAAGTGCAAAAAAACTCTCCACCAGCGGCAGCGCCGCCGTCAGCGCACACACCGTACCGCACAGCTCCACGGCACTCGATGCCGCGCTCTGTCCCGCATCGGCGCATAAGTCGGCGGCAAAGCGCGTGACAATACCGATGCCGACACACTTCATCACCGGTGCCACAACCGCCGCCGAGAGTCCCGATGCCCTCCGCGCCCGCTCCAGAACGGACGCGATGCCGTCCACGGAGCCAGCCGCCAGCAGCAGCACGAACATAGCTGCCGTCAGCGTCAGCGCGAAGCCGAGCTCCGGCACATTCTTTTTCAGCACCAGGCCCAGCACCGCCCCGATCACGGCGATGCCCGCAGCGCGTATCAAAAGCTCCATCAGAATGCAAACAGAGTCTTGATGAGGTCGAACAGCTCCGCGATCTGCCGCAGTACCAGGACCAGCACCACCACCAGTCCCGCGATCGTGGTCAGCAGCGCCATCTCATCCCGCCCCGAGCGGCTGAGCAACAGATTCAGCACCGCCACCAATATGCCGACGGCTGCGATTTTGAAGATCAGTTCGACGTCCATATCCACCTCATATCAGCACCAGCGACAGCATGGCTCCCGCCGAAAATCCCAAAACCACACAGAGCTCTCCGCTCCGTGCCGCCCGTTCCCGCGCTTCCTCCGCCAAGCGTCCCAGCTCATCCCGCGCCCGCACAGCCGCCGCGCATTGCTCCTGCGCTCCGAAGCGTCCGATCACGGCTCCGAACTCCGTCAGCGCACGGCGCGGTGCATCGTCCAGCGGCGCAATGGCACAGAGCCACCGCTCCGACACAGCCCGCTCATCGTCCTTGTCAAGCTCCTCGGAAAGCCGCGCAAAGAGCCTCCCGCCCGCACCCTGCGCCGTACTGCTCAGAGTCCGCGCCAGCTCCTGTGTGGAAAGGCAGAAGCGCTCCATCTGATACCGCAGAAGCTCCATCGCCTGCTCGAGCTCCCGCAGCTCCTTCGCCCGCCGCTGCAAAATGCAGGCATAGGCGATCCCCGCCGCACCCGCGCCCGTAATGAGCAGCAGCACCCCCACCGCCGTCACAGTTCCGTCACCTCATAGCGGCGAACACCATGCTCGTTTCGGATGCTCACCAGACGGCGAAACGCTCCATTTTCCAGCAGCTTACGCATATAGGGCTTTTGCCTCAGCTCTTTTTCGCTGGCGGCGTGAACGCTCGTGAGCAGTGCCACTCCGCAGCCGACGGCCTCCGTCAGCGCCGCCGCATCCGCCGCGCCTCCGATCTCGTCCATGGCGAGCACCTGCGGTGCCATGCTGCGAATGAGCATCAGCGCCGCTTCGGACTTGGGCATACCGGACATGACATCCGCGCGAACACCGAGGTCAAAGCCGCTCACGCCCTCGCTCATACCGGCGATCTCCCCGCGTTCATCCGCCACGCTCACCGTCACGCCGTCGCTGCTCAGGCGGCGCACGAGCTCGCGGAGCAGCGTGGTCTTGCCCGCGGCGGGCGGCGAATACAGGAGCGTCGACAGAAAGCGCGGACGGCTCAAAACAGGATAGATCGCATCGGCGCAGCCACGATGCTCGCAGGGGACGCGGATGCAGACCGAGGACAGATCGCGCAGTCCCGCGACACGTCCGTCGCGGATGACCGCCGTGCCGCACAGACCTACGCGGACACCGCCCGCCGCGCAGAGAAAACCGCGCGCGGACTGACTCTCCGCCGTCTGAAACGAGCCGCCCGAGGCACGTTCCAGCACATGGCGGAGCTGCTTCTCCGTCACAGGCGGCACATCGACCGTCACATCCCGATCACCCAGCCGTACGCTGGGTCTTTGTCCCGCACGGAGGTGTATCTGCTCGCAGCACTCTCTTTCCCGCTCCAGCGTCCGCGCCGTTTCCGCGCGAAGTTCCGCCGGCAGCAGCGCAAGCGCTTTTTCCAGTCCGTCCATGTCCCGCCCCCCTCACAGGACAAGTCTATGGCTGCTCTGCAGCACATTAGACCCGCAAAAACCGACAGCAAATTTCGTTTCCGTTTCGACAGATATGTTAAACAATTAATCGGCGGTGTACACGCAGTTCCTCTTGACTTTGAACCAGTTCTTGTGTACCATAGTGGTAATAAATACTATATTTATTATTTTTTATATTCCATTGATCCATAGGAGATTTTTCATGCGAGACATTTTGACCAAGTATTGGGGGAAATACAAAACTTCTCTGATACTGACCCCCTTCTTCATTCTTCTGGAAGCCGTTGTCATGCTGGCGCTGCCGTCTTTGATGAGCGGCATTGTTGACAAGGGCATTGCCAGCGGCGACCCCGGCATCATCGCCAAATACGGCGTATATATGGTTCTGCTTGCCATCATGAGCGCCGTAGCGGGCTGGTTTTCCACCTGGCACGCCATACGCGCCGCCAACGGCTTCGGCTCCAATCTGCGCGAGGCCATGTTCCGCCACATTCAGGAGTTTTCCTTTGCGGACATCGACCGTTTCTCCGCCGCAAGCCTCATCACCCGCACCACCACCGACGTGCGCACGCTCCAGACCGCCGTGCAGATGATGATGCGCACCTTCATCTCCGCACCCTTCCAGATGATCGTCGGTGTCGTCATCGTAATGACCTACAACTGGAAACTGGGTCTCATCTATCTCTGCGCCATCCCCGTGTTGCTGGGCGCTGTTTTGAGCCTGATGAAGCTCGTGGATAAGCTTTTCAAGCTCGTCCAGCAAAAGCTTGACAACATGAATGCGGACATTCAGGAAAACCTGATTGCCATCCGCGTGGTGAAGGCCTTCGTGCGTGACCGCTACGAGCGGCAAAAATTCCGCAGAGCCAACGACGAGCTGACCCACGCCAACCTCAAGGCCGTGGGCTTGATCGTGTTTATGAGCCCGCTCGCCAACATCATCCTCAACGGCGTGACGCTGCTTCTCTACTGGTTCGGCGGCAAAATGGTCGCCACGGGCGAGATTCAGTCCGGTCAGCTTTTGGCCGTTATCAGCTACTTAAACCAAATCCTGTTCAGTGTCATGATGTTCTCGATGTGCCTCATGCAGTATACCCGCGCCCGCGCCTGCGGCGAGCGTATCGCCGAGGTTCTGAACACCGAGCCCAACATTGCCGACAAGCCCGATGCGCCTGCGCGCACCATCGAGCAGGGGCACGGCAGCGTCAGCTTTGAGCACGTCAACTTCCGCTACACCGCCACAGGCCGCGGCGAAAAGGTGCTGAACGACATCAGCTTCTCCGTCGAGCCCGGCGAGACCGTGGCGGTCGTGGGCGGCACGGGCAGCGGCAAGAGCTGCCTCGTCAACCTTATCCCCCGCTTTTACGACGTTATCGACGGCAGTGTCAAGGTGGACGGCGTGGATGTGCGCGACTACCGCATCGACGATCTGCGCGGCGGAATCGGCATGGTTTTGCAGAAAAACATTCTTTTCTCCGGCACGATCCGCGAGAACATGGTCTGGGGTCGTCCCGACGCTACGGATGACGAGATCATCGAGGCACTCAAAAACGCGCAGATCTGGGACTTCGTCTCTGAGCTGCCCGACGGTCTCGACACCGTCATTACACAGGGCGGCACCAACGTCTCCGGCGGGCAGAAGCAGCGCCTCTGTATCGCGCGCGCCATGCTCAAAAAGCCCGCCATCCTCATTCTTGACGACTCCACCTCCGCCGTGGACTCCGACACCGAAGCCCGCATCCGCGAGAGCTTCGAGCGCGAGCTTAAGGACACCACCGTGTTCCTCATTGCGCAGCGCATCTCCTCCGTGGTCGGCGCGGACAAGATCATTGTGCTGGACGAGGGACGTATCGAGTCCATCGGCACGCATGACGAGCTGATGAAAACCAGTTCCGTGTATCGCGAAATCTATACATCCCAGGTAGAGGAGGCGTTGGCTAATGGCTAAGAGCATTTTGCAGCAGTTCAAAGAGCGGATCGCCGTGGACACCGTGGACACCAACGACGCTTCCATATACAAGGACATCAAGGGACACGGCCCCGGTGGCGGCAGGGATTACCGCAAACCCAAGGACACCAAGGGCACTCTTCTCCGCATCCTCAGCTACGCCGGCAAATACCGCAAACACATCTTCTGGATCATATTCTTCATGGTGCTCTCCACCGTATGCTCGCTTGTGGCCAGCTACTTCCTCAAGCCCATTGTGGACGACTACATCATACCGCTCATCAAGCAGGAGACCAAGGATTACGCTCCGCTCATCCGGCAGCTTCTCATTCTGGCGGGTATTTATCTGATCTCCGCTGCCGCCAGCTATTTCACCTCCCGCTCCTGCATGAAGCTCGGTCAGTGGAGCGTCAACGCCATGCGACAGGATCTTTTCTCCGCGATGCAGGATCTGCCCATTGAATACTTTGACGCACATACCCACGGCGAGCTGATGAGCCGATTCTCCAATGACGCGGACAATGTGCAGATGTGTCTGGAACAGGGCATCGTCCAGTTCGTCAGCGGCATCCTCACCTTTGTCGGCACCGTCGCGCTGATGATCTACATCAGCTGGAAGCTGTTTTTGATAACGCTCGTCGTCATCGCCCTGTCCATGCTTCTGGTGCGCGGTGTCGGGAAATACTCCAAGATCCTTTTCAAAAAGCAGCAGGCCTCTCTCGGTGTCCTCAACGGCTACATCGAGGAGATGACGGACGGGCTCAAGGTCGTGAAGGCCTTCAGCTACGAGGAACGCGCCAAGGCGGAGTTCGGCGAGCTGAACGACGAATACCGCGACAACTCCATCTTTGCCAACTTCCTCGGCATGGTCATCATGCCAACCCTCTCCGCCGTCATGAACATCTGCTACGCCGTCACCGCCGTCATCGGCGGTCTGTGGACGCTTTCCGGTCACTTCACCATCGGCTCCCTCGGCGTTTACCTCAACTACACACGGCAGGTCTCCATGCCCATCAACATGATGTCAAACCAGGCCGTGAACCTGCTGTCCGCCATCGCAGGCGCGGAGCGCATCTTTGCCGTCATCGACCACGAAAAGGAAATGGACGACGGCAAGGTCACTCTCGTCACTGTTCGCCGCGGCGAAAGCGGCGAGCTCACCGAGACCGAGCACGGCGAGCGCACGGGACTGTGGGCGTGGAAGATTCCGCAGGAGGACGGCAGCTTTGTCTACCGCGAGGTCAAGGGCAGCGTCCGGCTCGAAAACGTGGACTTCTCCTATGTGGAAGGCAAGCCCGTTTTGAAGGATATCACCGTCTGGGCTGACCCCGGACAGAAGATCGCCTTCGTCGGCTCCACCGGCGCGGGCAAAACCACCATCACCAACCTCATCAACCGCTTCTATGAGATCGACTCCGGCCGCATCCTCTTTGACGACATTGATGTGAAGGACATCAAAAAAGCGGCGCTCCGCCGCTCGCTTGGCATGGTTTTGCAGGATACAAACCTCTTTACCGGCACGGTCATGGACAACATCCGCTACGGCAAACTCGATGCGACGGACGAGGAATGCATCGCCGCCGCCAAGGCCGCCAACGCCCACGGCTTCATCACCCGCCTGCCCGACGGCTACAACACCATGATCACCGCGAACGGTCAAAACCTCTCGCAGGGGCAGCGTCAGCTTCTCGCCATCGCCCGCACCGCCGTGGCGCAGCATCCCGTCATGATCCTCGACGAGGCCACCAGCTCCATCGACACCCGCACCGAAAAGCTCATCGACCGGGGCATGGACACACTGATGGAGGGACGCACCGTCTTTGTCATCGCCCACCGTCTGTCCACCGTCCGCAACGCACAGGCCATCGTGGTCGTGGAGCACGGCGAGATCGTGGAGCGCGGCAGCCATGAGGAACTTCTGGAAAAGCAGGGGCGCTACTATATGCTCTACACCGGACAATCGGAACTGGATTGAGGTAGTTTTATGGAAAACGTACTGGTTATCAAAACCGAATTGCTCTCGGACATTCTCGTTAAAAACGGACTCATCACCGGTGCGGAGGATCGGGTCATGGCGCTCATCCGCAGCCACGGCGAGTTTATCCCCCGCCCCGAGGCGGAGAATGATCCCTCCTACCGACAAATCATCCCCTACGTCGCCATCGTCCGCGGGGACGAGGTCTTTGCCACGACGCGGCTGAACAAGGGCGGCGAGGCGCGGCTGCACGGACTCATGTCGCTCGGTGTCGGCGGTCACATGAACGAGATCGACCGCGAGGGCGACTGGCTGATGCACTGCCTGCGCCGCGAGGTAGATGAGGAAGTGGCGCTGGACGATTTCGGCACACTCACGCTCCGCGGACTCATCAACGATGCCTCCAACGAGGTCGGCTCCGTGCATCTCGGCTTCTTCTTCACGCTCGCCACGAAGGGCGAGGTCGCCGTCAAGGAGACCGAAAAGCTCACGGGCGGCTTTGTGCAGATTGCGGAGCTTCCCGCACTCAGCGAGCGCATGGAGAGCTGGAGCCAAATCGTGATCGACGAGCTGGTGAAAGTATGGACAGCTGGGAAGCATTAAAACAAGACTGCGCCGCCTGCGAGCGCTGCGAGCTTTGCCGCACGCGGCATAATCTGGTCTTCGGTGTGGGAAACGAAAACGCCCGCGTAATGTTCATCGGCGAGGGTCCCGGGGAACAGGAGGACTTGCAGGGCGAGCCCTTTGTCGGTCCGGCGGGACAGCTTCTCGACAAGATGCTGAAGATCATCTATCTCGACCGCCGCGATGTCTACATCGCCAACATCGTCAAATGCCGCCCGCCCCGCAACCGCGACCCGCTGCCCGCCGAACAGAACGCCTGTGTCGACTGGCTGCAGCGGCAGATTGCGCTTGTTGACCCCGATATCATCGTTTTTCTCGGGCGCATCGCCGCCTGTTATTTTCTCGGCACCGATTTTCGTATCACCCGTCAGCACGGTCAGTGGTTTGGCCTGGACGGCCGCAGGGCCATGGCGATCTATCATCCCTCCGCTCTGCTGCGTGACCCCGATAAGCGTCCGGAGACCTTTGTGGATTTGAAAACTCTACAGCAGGAGATCAATAAACTCAATGCTTGATTTGAAACCTATCGAACTGAACGACAAACAATGGATCGACCCTCTGGTAGCTGCCGAGGACTCTCCCAGCGCCGACTTCAACTTCGGCAATATGTTCATGTGGGATTCCAGCTTTCAGCAGGAGGCCTGTGAATTCGGCGGGCGGCTCATCGTCTGCCCTCGCTACAGCGACAAGCCTTTTTTTGCCTGGCCGGTCGGTCACGGTGAAATAAAGCCCGTTCTGGATGAAATGGAAGTCTATACAAAAGAACATGGCCATGACTTCATTCTCCGCGGCGTGACCGACGACAAGCTGCCGTTGCTGGAAGCCTATTACCCGAATCGTCTGCACATCGAAGCAGACCGCGATCTCTGGGATTATCTCTACGATACCGAAAAGCTCGCCACCCTCTCCGGAAAAAAAATGCACGGCAAACGCAACCACTGCAATCGCTTTGAAGCGGAGCACAGCTGGAGCTTCCGCCCCATCACGACAGAGGATCTTCCGCAGTGCAAGATCTTTCTGGACGAGTGGATGGATGCCTGCGGCGAGGATGAACTCGACGGCATCGACAACGAATACGCCGCCATCGGACGCGCCTTTGTCCATTACGAGGCACTCGGTCTGGAGGGCGGGATGCTCTTTTGCGGCGACCGACTCGCCGCCTTCACCATCGGCGAGCCCATCAGCTCGGACACCTACGATGTCCACTTTGAAAAAGCCGTTCGCGACGTGAACGGTGCTTACCCGATGATCAATCGCGAATTTGTCCGTTGGATTCGGGAAAATCATCCCAACATCCGCTGGATCAACCGCGAGGATGACACAGGCCGCCTCAGCTTGAGGGAATCAAAAGAAAGCTACCATCCCGAGCGGATGGTGGAAAAATACACGGTGGTGATCGATCATGTCTGATTACACGATTCGTCCGTGGTGCTCGGGAGATGAAGCCGCGCTTATCGAGCTTTGGAAGACAGGCTTCGGAGATAATGAGGACTATATCCGCGCCTTTCATGCCCGCTTTTTGACCAAAGATGCCTGCCTTGTCGCGGAATGGGACGGGATACTCGTTTCCGCCATGTACATTCTGGATGACATCACGCTTTTCCCCTTTCGCCGCAACACGCTGTCGGCGGCTTATACCTACGCGCTGGCTACACTGCCGGAGTATCGCGGACGCGGCATAGGCACCGCCGTTTATAAAGCCTGCTGCGAGGCGATCTGGGATCGCGGCATCGATGCCGCCTGTGTGCTGCCCGCCGAAGAAAGCCTCTATCCCTTCTATCAGAACGCCACCAACGCACGGGTCATCTGCTCCGCACGGGAGACGCATTATACCCCTGACGAACTGAAAGCCGTCACGCCAACCCGCTGCATCCGCACCGGCGGTGCCGAATATGCCGCTATGCGCAGCGGTTTTCTCTCAAACGAAGCCCATGCGGAAATGAACGATGATTTCTGCTTGTGGCAGGAGGAAAACACCGATCACTTCGGCGGCGGCGTGTTCATGCTGGTCGGCGGGCTCGCCTCCGCCGTGATGGACGGACGGCACTGTGTCATCCAGGAGCTTTTGATGCCGAACGGCGACGAAAAAGCCGCCGCTGCTGCAATCGCCGCATTCTGTCCGGCGGACGAATACACCGTGCGTGCCCCCGCTTACTGGGACGGCACAGGCACTCTGAAACCCGCAATGCTCGCGAGCTTCCGCACCGAGCCGAAATTCTTTGTGCCGGACGATCTGTGGTGGGGTTTTTCCTTCGATTAACATTCTTTTCGTAAAAAAATTATGAATTTAATATTTTTGTAATACTTTTACACTTTATTTCGTAATAACTTTCGCATAGAATAATATCTGCAAGAGACAGTTTCATCTTTTTCATTTTGTCCTCAACATAAAAGTAAGAGTTCGCTTTGTGCGGGCTCTTACTTATTTTTATCCTTTTTATCCAAAATGGCTTGCTTATACGGCATTCTATATGTTATACTTTCCACAAGCGTATTAGCGCAAAACCACGGTCGAGCCGCACTCCACCCTCTTGCGGTCCGATACGATCAAAAAGGAGGAGCATTCACCCGCAGCTTCGCGGTGCGGCAGTGTGGAGACCTGTCGTAATGCACGCGGCGGCTTGCCCGTCGGTGTGAGGTGTCGTTGGCGGAGGCCTCGGCATCCGAGCGGAAACATGGCAAAAGTCAGTCTGAAAAACATTAAAAAGGTCTATGACAAGGATGTTGTCGCTGTCCACGACTTTAATCTGGAGATCGAGGACAAGGAATTTATCGTTCTGGTCGGTCCCTCCGGCTGCGGCAAACCCACCACCCTGCGTATGGTCGCCGGTCGCGAGGAGATCTCCGACGGCGAGCTGTACATTGGCGAGCGCCTCGTCAACGATGTCGCTCCCAAAGACCGCGACATCGCGATGGTTTTCCAGAACTACGCTCTGTACCCTCATATGACCGTATACGATAACATGGCTTTCGGCCTGAAGCTGCGCAAGCTGCCCAAGGACGAGATCGACCGCAAGGTGCGGGAAGCCGCTGAGATTCTGGACATCACCCAGTATCTCGACCGTAAGCCCAAGGCTCTGTCCGGCGGCCAGCGTCAGCGTGTCGCCATTGGCCGCGCCATCGTGCGTGACCCGCAGGTCTTCCTGATGGATGAGCCTCTCTCCAACCTCGATGCCAAGCTCCGCAACCAGATGCGTGCCGAGATCATCAAGCTGCGCCAGCGCATCAACACCACCTTCATCTACGTCACCCACGACCAGACTGAGGCTATGACCCTCGGCGACCGCATCGTCATCATGAAGGACGGCTTCATCCAGCAGATCGGCACGCCCCAGGATGTCTTCAACCACCCCTCCAACGTTTTTGTCGCAGGCTTCATCGGCTCGCCCCAGATGAATATGTTCGATGCCCGTCTGGAAAAGGACGGCGACACCTACTTTGTCGCGCTTGACAACGCCCGCATCGACCTGCCCGCCGAAAAGCAGGCAGCGCTGAAAGCGAAGGACTACAAGCCGCAGGACATCATCCTCGGTATCCGTCCCGAACACATCGTCCTCTGCTCGGACGAAGCAAAGGGTCACATTCAGGCCACTGTGGACGTGTCCGAGATGATGGGCTCCTCCGTGCATCTGCACGTGACCGAAGCCTCCGGCCGTGACGTGGTCGTCATCCTCTCCACCATCGAACTCAATGGCCGCGAGTTCAAGCTCGGCGACAAGGTGATCTTCACCTTCGGCGGCAACGTCGTGCACCTGTTCGACAAGGATAGCAAGAACAACGCCATCTGATTTTTCCAACCATAAAGCAAAAGTTCCGAAGCCTACGCTACGGAACTTTTGCTTTATTCGGACATCATATTCTTTACAGCGGCTCGACCGCCCGTGAGTGAGAAGCCAAAGGCATGGCCGGACAAAGTTACGCTGTAATCCCCCGAGTCTATGCCGCTGGCATCGATGCCGGCGCAATAGAGACCGGTGATCGGTCGTCCGTTGGCATCCAGTACTCGCATCCGCCAGTCAATGGGAACGCCGCCGTGGACAGTAATCATGTCAAGCCCCGCCTTTGCGGCATAGAGCGGCGCACCATCGATCGGAAACAGGCAGCGTTTCGGCTTATCGAATATCTCATCAACACCCGCGCGGCATGAGGCGTTGTACTCGGAGAGTGCGGCACAAAACACATCCGCATCGACACCCATGGCTTTTGCAAGGGCTTGCGGTGTCTCGGCGCAATATACCGTCCCCTCCGCCACCGCATTTTCCAGCGCCTGCGGAAGCATGGAAAAGCCGTTGTCCGCAGCGTCCATATCCGCCATAGGACTCGGCGCACTGTTCATGAATCGTTTTACGGTGTTGGCATCAAAGACAGCAAAGCAGCGTTTTTCAGGCTGCCGCGCCACGGCGTTCTGACCGAAAATGAAATCCATGGCGATTGACTCATCGCAAAAGCGCTCGCCCAAAATATTGACCCAAACGGCATCCTCCGAACGAACAAGCGCTCCCACGGGACCGCGCCCGCAGAACACAGGCCCTGCACCCTCGATCGCCAGATCGCGCTGCGCCCTCGCCCCGGCCTGCTGCGCCAGCAGAAGACCGTCCGCATGATGAAAAATGCCTTTCAGATGCATAAACTTTTCGGCTTCAAAACTCGGCATAAGCTGCCGGATGAGCTCCGGCTCGCCCGCCATGCCGCCGGTCGCCAACAGCACCGCATCCGCTTCGCACACATCGCCCGCTTCCGATTCTGCGCCGCACACTGCGCCATCACGCATAATCAATCGTTTGGCGCGTGTATTCGGCCGCATATCAACTCCCAGCTCACGGCAGTACTGTTCCAGGCGCTCCATCACAAAACGTCCTGTGGGCGTTTTCGCGGTCATGTGGAAGACCTCCGGCGACTGATTCACCATGTGGTGGATCACACGGCAGAACGGAACGCCCAGACCGCACAGCCAATCCACCGTCTCACCGGAGCGCCGGATCAGCTCACGGGTCAGCCGCGCATCCGAGCGCCAGTGCGAATATTTCATCGCCTGTCGGAACAGCTTCATGGGGTCTGCGTCTATATTGAGCCGTTTTTGCAAGGCACTGCCCGCCGCAAATACACCCTCGGCAAAGCGTCCGTTTCCCCCAAAACTCTCCGACGCTTCCCAGAGCGTCACCCGCGCGCCGCATTCGGACGCCGTGGCCGCTGCCGAAAGCCCCGCTGCCCCGCCGCCGATAATGAGAATTTTCATACCGTTCTCCTCCAACTGTTGTGCACACTATCATATACACTAAACCATTAAAATGCAAATGGATTTTCCGGAAATAACGTGATACAATGCAGAAAAACGCAGGAGGTACCCTATGACTTTTTCTATGATACACGAAAATTACAACGTCTCCGACCTCGATCGCTCCCTCGCCTTTTACGCCGAAGCGCTCGATTTGCACGAAAAGCGCCGCAAGGTCGCGCCGGACGGCTCCTATATCATCGTCTATATCGGAAACGAGCAGAACAGCTTTGAATTGGAGCTGACATGGCTGCGCGACCATCCGCAAAGCTACGATTTGGGTGAATGTGAGTTCCATCTCGCGTTCCGCACGGACGATTACGCCGCCGCCCATGCAAAGCACGAGGCCATGGGTTGCATCTGCTACGAAAACCCGAGCATGGGCATCTACTTCATCGAAGACCCCGACGGCTACTGGCTGGAGATCGTCCCGACACGGTGACTGTCAAGATGACGATCCTGCACACCGTATCTTCTCCGCTCGGCCTACTCACGCTCGCCTCCGACGGGACAGCTCTCACAGGCCTTTGGCTTGCAGGACAGAAGCATTTTGCGACGGAAGTGGCGGACGATGCTATTTATGCTGATTGTGCGGTATTTGAGGCGGCAGAACATTGGTTAGAAGACTATTTTGCGCGAAAAATACCGAACGACATCCCCCTGGCTCCCCGAGGAACCGTCTTTCAAATGCGGGTCTGGCAGGCACTGCGAGCCATTCCCTATGGAACGACTGTCACCTATGGCGAGCTTGCCGACCGCCTGAACAGCTCACCCCGCGCCGTTGGGCAGGCTGTTGGCCGCAACCCCATCAGTATTCTTATACCCTGCCATCGCGTTCTCGGTGCAAACTATGCGCTAACCGGCTACGCCGGAGGACTTGATGCCAAACGATTTCTGCTGGCATTGGAAAAATCCGCTCCACCTTTCGGTGAAGCGGATTGACGGGCCTCAAAAAACAACATTAAGCGATACAACAGGCTAAGATTCATTCGTCTATGCTTTTACCGCAGTACGGGCAAAAATCACCGTCACTTTTTCCCAACTGTTCTCCACAATGCGGGCATCTGTTAAACAGGAAATGCGGAATGAGGCAGGAACACATAACCAAGCCGCCAATCCATAAAAAAGGCTCCCAAATATATGCAAAAAGAGCAATAATGATACCGACAATTAAGATTATATTCCTAAGTTTTCTCGCATTTCTTACTGTCATCCTGAACCTACCTTCTACCAAAAAGCAATGCTCCAACAAGAATAATATAACATAGTATAACAAAAAGTAAAGTGATATAAGTTTTTCAGCAAGCAACGACGCGGAAAAGAAAGTCGAACGCCCGAATGCAGTAGCATTCGGGCGTTACGAATCCGTATCAGCTTATTTTACAGGGTAACAAACTTCGGTGATAAATTCATCGGAATTCTGTGTTTCATGCGGGCTCACATGATAGATGTTAAACATCGCTCCGTTCGGTTCGTATCCGTTTTCCTGCGCCCAGGATATAACCGCCCCGTACACTTCCGGCATCTGATCATAGTCCCCTTTGACCACACAACTTGCTACCTTAACCGCCGGAAGCGTGCGGAACTTCACATGCTCCGTATCCGGGTAAATACCTTTAACAGTTTTCCATACCAGTATCTCTACATCCTCTTCCTTGAACTCATCATCCGGAAACTCTGCGGCCACAAGGCACGGATCATCCGGAATCAAATTCATACCGACGGTCTCCTCACAAAGGATCTGCCACACCATGCCTTCATCCTCGTAGTGAGGAATCACCATGTGAACCGTTGCAGCATATCGTTCAGGAATGGATTTAATCGACACATTATAACTCATGTTTTGCTCCTTTCTCAGCCTATTTCTGGCTGTATCCAGAAGCATCATCTGATGCACTGACAGATCAATCTGTTTCTGAAGCTCGGTCTGCCTTTTTACGAAAAAAACATCTAGCTTTTCTCCGTTATCGAACACTTCTGCCATCTTAATAATGTCCGCCAACGAAAAGCCAAGCTCTCGAAAAGACTTAATCATGCCGATCATAGGCAGCTGGCTTTCACTGTAATACCTGTAACCGGTAAAAGAATCCGTTTCCATAGGCTTTAACAGGCCGATTTCATCGTAATAGCGCAGCATTCTGACACTTACTCTGGATATTTTTGAAAATTCACCTATTTTAAGCATTGTGTACCTCCGGAGATGTACTGTTTTTGAGCTCAAATAAACTGTAACACCTTCCACTATGGTAGAGTCAAGCAGTATTTTCGGAAAAAGCAAAGAACGTCCGAACGCGATTGCATTCGGACGTTCTGGCAGGGGAAGAAGGCTTCGAACCCTCGGCCTACGGTTTTGGAGACCGTCGCTCTACCAACTGAGCTATTCCCCTATTTATATTTAGACAATATGAAATGACCTCCGATTTGTAGGAACGTGGATTTACCTGTATAATGTAGGTACCCACACACTACAAAACAGGGATTACCGCATACAAATGGAGGTCATCAAATGCATTATAGCACAGTTTACGTCGGAATG